>JBFEPE010000041.1:0-1050 GCA_041550235.1 Minisyncoccia bacterium | reverse complement strand
GGATGTATTTCAAAATAGCAGTTCATGAGTCAATACGATCCCCAATTTAAGAATAGTAATAAATATTTAATTTGTTGCCATTCTCAAGTTGATGATATTTGATACTGCTCGGAATATATATGAGTAGTTTTCCCTTCTATTGTGATAAGATTCTGCTAATATCTTGTATTTTTTGATTTTTGAAAAGGCATTTTCAACAACACTCCTCTTTCTTGAGAGATTTTTATTCCAAGTCTTATCA
Source organism: Minisyncoccia bacterium (assembly GCA_041550235.1). Classification (GTDB taxonomy): domain Bacteria; phylum Patescibacteriota; class Minisyncoccia; order UBA6257; family JAAZHW01; genus JBFEPE01. The sequence continues at coordinate 809 of JBFEPE010000041.1, read as the reverse complement.
TCTGTGCTAAGATTTTTCTTTTTCCTGCTTCTTTTTTCAGGTGTAAATATATTAATTCCAAATACTTCCCCCATTCCTTGATAGCCGGCATCTGCTAAAACCACCAAGGGCGGTTTTTTGTTAAAATAATCGCCAATTTTAGATTCTCTCAGATATTTACTATCATGTTTTCTTCCTGGTGAATAATCATCAGAATAGAGAATCCTCCCTTTATCATCAGTGATGATTTGAGTTTTTATTGTTTTCATTCCTTTCTTGCCTGAATGAAAATCATTATCTCGAGTATTAATTCTTTGCTCTGTGGCATCTAATAATATTTCTTTTAATTCTGGGTAGTGATTAAATAATTCATCGGGAGTAGTCATTTTTTCCTTATCCTTATCAATTATCATCTTTTTTCCTAAAACTTTTGCCATTTCATTTATTAATCTGCAAATAGTGGCATTATCAATATTAGTAAATACTTCTAATAGAGCATAAGATGGATAATATTTGGCATAAAAATAGAAAATGACAATTCTATCCTCTAAATTATTTATCTTTAATTTTCTTCCTCCCCCCATTTTTCTTTGTCTATTTGATATTTTTCTTCTTGAATATTTTACCCTTTCCCATTCGTCTTTGACTTTATCCCTCATTGTTGTGATTTCTTCTGATGTTAATCCTGTGATGGTATTTAATAATTTCTTATTTTTTGATATATGCTTGAAAGAAAATTTTATATTTGTCATATTTGTTTTTAAAAAACTTATATTTTGACCTCATTTTATCATATTTTAATATATTTTTTGTTAATTTGAAATAGTTCC
>JBFEPE010000040.1:0-1055 GCA_041550235.1 Minisyncoccia bacterium | reverse complement strand
TCATCAAAGAAAAATAAATTTCCTCAAAAATACACAAGTCAGGATATAGATCTTTTATTGGAAACAGATAATAATCATGAAAGATTATCAGGAAAATCAACTAAAGAAATATTGGAAAGAGAATATAAGATATTTAAAAAATTAGAATATGAAAATATTAAAGAAATATCAGTTTCCCATATTTACAATTTAAGGGGAACAAGGAGATATAAATCAAATAGTTTAACATTCAAAAAAACATTTCCAGTTAATCGCAATATCGGGGAAAGAAAGAAGCCGGACAATCAAGGAGAACCAGGGTATTTAAGGGTTGATACAGTTCATCAGGGCGATAAAGACTATGAAAAAGGGGTTTATCACATAAATGTTATTGATGAGATTACACAATGGGAAATAGTGGCTTGTGTAGAACAAATATCTGAATATTACTTAATGCCAATACTTGAAGACTTAATAATTCAATTTCCCTACAAAATCATCAATTTCCACTCTGATAATGGCTCTGAATATATTAATGAAAAGGTTGCTGGACTTTTAAGAAAATTATTAATTCATCAAACTAAATCAAGGCCAAGAAGGACAAATGATAATGCACTTGTTGAGGGTAAAAATGGATCAATCATTAGAAAGCATATGGGCAGAAATTACATTTCTAAATCACATGCACAAAGAATAAATGATTTTTACAAACAATATTTTAATGACTATCTTAATTATCATAGGCCTTGCGGATTTCCTTCTGAAAAAATAGATAGGAAAGGAAAGATAAAGAAACAATACTTACAGAAAAATTATCAAACTCCTTATGAAAAATTAAAGTCGTTAGATGATGCTTGTAGGTTATTAAAAAAAGACATTTCATTTGAAATGCTTGATAAAATAGCTTATGCTGAAAGCGATAATGAATTTGCTTGCAAAATGAAAAAAGAAAAAGTCAAATTATTTTCTTCTATAAGTAAATGTGCTAATAGTAGAAAAAATATTAATTCCTAACCTTTTAAATGTCTAACCTCACATTCTCATTTCGGGCTCATTCTTGGATTGGAAAATACTGC
>JBFEPE010000039.1:0-1523 GCA_041550235.1 Minisyncoccia bacterium | reverse complement strand
TTTGTAGAAAGAACTGCATTTGGGCTTGGGTCTTCATCAATCAATCCAATACATTGTTCGGAGTCGTAGTTTGTCCAACAATCTATTTCAGAATCAGCTTGGCAATCTCCTCCTGAACATTCTTGCTGGCATTGAGAAAGAAGAGAGTATGGACATTCCTCAACTGACCCTAAACATATTTCACATTTTCCTGATGCAGAATTACAACTATATCTATAACCAGTATCTCCTCCGCAGTCTAAGAAATTCATCGTAGCAGTCCTTTGTTGTTCTGGAATACAAAGAATTGGATTTGATGGAGTGATGCTATCTAATGTCCCTGGTCCTGCAAGAGGATAGAGATAATATTCTCCTTCAGGAATAAGTTCAAATAATTGAGAGACTGCTGTGCCGTTAATATCTACTGGACCGATGAGAGCAAAGGATAATGGACCAGTATATTCTTGAGTATTAGAGCCATCACAATTAGATAGGTTTGCCTTCACTTCCAAATCACAAGTTCTCACGGTTTCAAAATCTAAGAAGAAATTTGCCGTTTTATTATTTTTTACTAAAACACTTCTATTTGTTGGAGAATAACCCTTAAATTGAATGGTTGAAGCCATTGCCTTGTTTATTCCCATTACAGAAGGAACTCCACTATTGTATGTGATTATATATTGACCTACTTTTATATTATTGAATAACTTAGTTCCTTGTCCTGATAAAGATTGAGGTCCATTGATTGAATAACTCACATTATTGCCAGAAATTAATTCTCCATCTAATCGTATTCTCACTCTGATATTTCCTTTTGGTTGTGGTTCAGGTGTTGGTGGAGTTGGAGAAGGAGTTTCGCCGCCATCATCTTCTTCTTCTATCCTCACTTCAACCTCATCAGATGAACTACCTGCTGTATTAAAACATGTTATTTTAAATACCTTGCCTTCTGTGATGTTTGATATTGTTTCTGATGAATTCAATTCTTTGTTTCCACCCCATCCAATATCCGCAGAACAATCGTCTGCGTCTTCGCTTGTCCATGAGAGGAGAACTGAATCTCCGGAATCAATCTCTGCCAAATCATCATCTCCATTTACTTTCAAATCAACAGAAGGAAATCCTTGTGGTGGAGGGACTGATTTGCATTTTCCACATCCATCCCCGAATTCTCCAGGATTATCAGGCCAATTACAACACTTTTTTCTACTTCCATATTCTGGCAAATCATACAATGCTAAACAATATGGATTTTCTCCAATTTCATTATTATTTATTGGGTCGCAATGCTCTATTTCGGGAGGTTCGCAGTCGCTGAGTGAGACGGAGATGGGGGAGGGGGAGAGATAAAGTGGTCCATCACCAGTCGCTCCTCTCACAATCAATGAGAAGTTAGTGCTTGATAGTGGCTTTACCGTCCTACTCCCATTAAAACTCACTGCTGTTGGCTCTCCTGGAGTGCATCCTCCACAACTACCTGTATCAACATCTCCATATACAAGCCATACATTCTGAACATCGGATGTTTCCCACTTGATATCTAC
>JBFEPE010000038.1:0-1657 GCA_041550235.1 Minisyncoccia bacterium | reverse complement strand
TTTGCCCGTTCCTTGTGATATTCCTGCTCCAATATCTCCTGTTGTTGTCGTATCTGTTACATTCCATGTTAAACCTCCATCATCTGATATATCTATCTCTATTGTTGAATCACTATTGTCTGCTAAATCGTATGTTATAGATACATTTGTTTCCCCTGAGTTTTGGGTGGCTGAGACGGATGATATAATTGGACCCTTTGTGTCTAATGATAGATCAGCTGATTCTACAAATCCACCCACATTTGAATAATCATCAATCGCCCTCACTCTCACTCTAATATCTAACTGATCTTGACCCGGAAAGTCTGTGCCGGCACTCCACACAATCGTCTTTCCTGCTCCCGGAGAAACTCCTGCTCCAATATCTCCTGTCGTTGTTGTTGTGGCGACCGTCCATGTAGCCCCACTATCCTCAGAAATATCTATCTCAATAGTAGAATTATTTGTATCCGCTAAATTATATGTTATTGAAACGGTTGGCTCACCAGTATCTTGACTTGCTGAAACTGATGAAACAACTGGGTCAAATGTATCAATAGAAAAGTCTGCCGATTCAAAGAATACTCCTTGATTTCCATAAGAATCAAGCCCTCTTATCCTCACTCTCATATCCGACTGGTCTTGATTATCAAAATCAATTCCTGCATACCAGATTATTGATTTTCCACTTCCGGGAGTTATCCCAAAACCTATGTCGCCTATTGATGATGTATCCGTCACAGTCCAAGTGGCCCCGCTATCCTCAGAAATATCTATCTCAATAGTTGAATTTGAAATATCTGAAATCGTGTAAGTAAATGAAGCGGTTTTTGAACCCAAAACTTGAGAAGCAACAATAGAAGAGATAGTTGGATTTTTTGTATCAACCGTGAATGCGATTGATGTTGTGAGTCCGCCACTTGATGTTCCATCATTTGCTTGAAGACGAACATAAACAGATGAATCTTCTATGATTGATAAATCAGTAGCAACGTCCCACATAAAATCAAAAGCCGTTCCTCCCGGAGATGGAGAAAATACCAATCCAGAAGTTCCATCAGAGCCAACTCCTGATTTTTCTGTCATTGAAAACCAATTTATATTGTCAGTAGAATATTGGAATACCACCAATGTTGTTGTTTCACTTTCTAAATCAAATCCAGTGTAATTTATTGTCACAAATTGAGTGCCATCAGTCGTTTGAGAAACTGAATCTATTGATATTGTCGGCGATTGATTTTGTGATGATGCCGTAGATGAATAATCGCTTTCGCTTGAAGTAGCATCAAGTGGGTCGCTGATGTTTCGTGATTTCACTCGGAAAGAATAAGTATATGAATCATTCGGAAGTCCTGATATTGTTTTTGTCCCCCAAGCAGAAGTTGTTTGCCAAACTGGCGAAGCTCCCAAAGTTCCATCCGCTTGAACATAATTTCCTGTGGTTGTTTCGTTTATGCTATATTCTAAGTTTATCGCCTCGCTCACATTCCTATTTATAGTGATGTCAACCCCGCCAACCGTTGGATTATCAACCGTCGGAGCCTGCGGAGTATATGGTTTAACATACTTGTATAAAATATTTGGAGAAATGTTTTCATTATCAAATATTTGTCCAAAGTCATCAGTATGAGTTATTTTAACTTTTGAAATATAGTCATTTCCATCAAGAGTGGCTCCA
>JBFEPE010000037.1:0-1667 GCA_041550235.1 Minisyncoccia bacterium | reverse complement strand
TCCCAAATAAATTCTAATATTATTTCAAAAATTAATGCCATAATATTGCCGTTATTATCCCCCCGCCTACGGCGGGGGGGGGATATATTGATATTTATTTTCTTAAATAATCATATAATTATCTTATCAGATTATCACCCTTTCAGCAAATCAATTTTATAGGGTTGTCAAAGCAATTTAGAAATTTCATACTTTCTGCAATTTAGAAATTTCATACCCGAGAGTATTTTATTAATTAAGCGACTTTCATTTTTTTGTCAATTGGCTTAATAGAAAACCTTCTCCATGGATGATTGGCAGGCGGTTTGTAAGAAGATGTATTTCTTGTAAGTGCGGGAATTTTTAAATCAGCGATTTTTTTAGGTTTTTCCGGCAAAACGAAGAAATTTAAATACTTATCTCTTATGCTTATAAAAACCTCCTCGCTAGTTCTTGTCTCAATCAAAACTCTCTCTTTCTTTCTAACCAATAATGGCTGTTCTTTCTCTAATTGATAATATTTATTTTTAAATCTAATTGTGAAATCATTATTTACAAGCCTGTAATCATGAATAGAGAATATTTTTTCAAGTTGCTCATCGCTAATTCCTGTTAATTCCCTATGGAGATTAATGTTTTTATCAGGAACGACAGAAAATTTTTTATTAAATTCGGGAATAAATACCTCTTTTAGAAACTTATTTGCTTCTTCAATATCAGAAATATTATTAAGCCTTAATTCCTTTACTAATCTATCTTGTAAGGTCCTAAATAACCTTTCTATCCTTCCCTTGGCCTCTGGGCTATTAGCGGTAATTAACTTTATTCCAATAGATTTAGTGGCTCTTTGAAATTGAGTTATTAACTCGCTATTATCTTTGGCAGAGGGATGATTTATCTTGTAGGTGCTGAATTTATCGAGATAAATATTTATTGGCATCCCATTTTCCCTTAAATATTCCTTCCAAAAATTGAAAGTAGCGACAACCCCTTCGCCACTATCAAATTTAGCATAAGTTATTTTACTAGTGGCATCGTCTATAGAGGTCAATAAACAGCACTCAGGAGCTCTATTCTCAAACCATTCATGATAAGAGCCATCATATTGTTGCATTTCACCATAGCACTCCTTTCTTTTTCTCCAAGCACGATATCCATTATTAACTTTTCTCTTTCTAGGCTTCCAAAGATTCCATTCGATCATTAGTTGTCTTAATTTCTCACTACTAATCTTTATTCCATTTCTTTCTTCTAATTTCTCACTGGCAAAAGTAGGTTTAAAATCATTATATTCTTTTTCTACAATTCTTTTTATTTCATTGATATTTTTATCAGGTATTTTCCTGTTGCTTTCTCGACCTCTGTTGCCATGGACAATACCTTTTGCTCCATGTTTTTTTACATTAGCCTTGATATTTGCGACTTGTCTTATTGTTAAATTCATCAATTTTGAGGCATCTGTCCCATTTATTTTTTTATTAATGAGATCTTTAATTATTTCATACCTCCCAATCTCTTTTTGGGTCATATTTATCAACTCTTTATTATTCATAATTTTGAAGTTTTTGATATATTATTCGACTTCAAAATTATATACATTGTTATTCAGGTATGAAATTTCTACTTTGCCCAAATATGAAATTATCATATTGCTACGACAAATTCAAGTTTGACATATTATTTTATTT
>JBFEPE010000036.1:0-1768 GCA_041550235.1 Minisyncoccia bacterium | reverse complement strand
TTTGCCCGTTCCTTGTGATATTCCTGCTCCAATATCTCCTGTTGTTGTCGTATCTGTTACATTCCATGTTAAACCTCCATCATCTGATATATCTATCTCTATTGTTGAATCACTATTGTCTGCTAAATCGTATGTTATAGAGACATTTGTTTCTCCTGAGTTTTGGGTGGCTGAGACATTCGTAATTCTCGGGTTTTTTGTATCTAATGAAAAATCAGCAGATGAATCATTTCCGGAATTAGTAAATTGGTCAGTGGCTGTAATTCTTATCCTCATATCTAATTCCTCAAAATCATTATAATCAGTCCCCGCATCCCATGTTATCGTCTTGCCTGTCCCCGATGATATTCCCGAGCCAATATCACCAGAAGCAGATGTCGTTGGCACTGTCCATGTTGAGCCACTATCATTTGATATTTCTAATCCAACGACAACATTTCCCAAATCTTCACTCACATCATAATTAAAGACAAATGTTTTTGCCCCAGTATTTTGACTTGCCGAGACAGATGAAACAACCGGGTCTTTTGTATCAAGAGTGAAATCTGCTGATTGAGAAATAGAGCCCTGATTTCCAAATACATCTGTCGCCCTAACCCTCACTCTAATATCAGTTTGATATTGATTGTCAAAATCCGTTCCAGCATCCCATACAATCGTCTTTCCTGCTCCCGGAGAAACTCCTGCTCCAATATCTCCTGTCGTTGTTGTTGTGGCGACCGTCCATGTAGCCCCACTATCCTCAGAAATATCTATTTCAATAACTGAATTTGATAAGTCAGTTAAATTATATGAAATACTCACATTCCTACTGCCAGCACTTTGGCTCGCCGAAACAGATGAAACAACTGGCAAAATATTATCAATAACAAATGGGCCAAATGTTGTAGTAGAGCCACTCGCTATTGTATCATTTGCTTGAAGTCGGACATAAACGGTTGAGTCCTCAACTCCTGATAAGTCAGTTCCACTATCCCAAGCAAATACAAGACCGCTTCCGCCCGGCAAGAATGTCAAATTAGTCGTTCCATTAGAGCCAACTCCTGATTTTTCTGTCATTGAAAACCAATTAGAATTATCTGTCGAATATTCATAAACAAGGAGGGAAACAATATCACCCTGCCCATCTGTTCCCGTATAATTTATTGTCACAAATTGAGTGCCGTCAGTAGATTGAGAAGCAGAATCTATTGAAATAGTCGGAGCAGAGTTTGTAATTTGAGCGGTGGGCGAGAAAGCACTTTCACTTGAAGTGGCATTAAGAGTATCGCTTATATTCCTTGATTTCACTTGGAAAATATAGTTGGCGACAGGAGACGATAAACCGGTAATTGTTTTCGTTCCCCAAACAGATGTCGTTTGCCAAATCGGAGTCGCTCCCAAAGTTCCATCCGCTTGAACATAATTTCCTGTTGTTGTTTCGTTTATCGCATATTCTAAATCAGTCGCCTCAGAAACATTTGGATTGATTAATAAATTTAATTGAGTGGTAATTGGATTGCTAAGTGTCGGAGCCTGTGGGGTATATGGCTTAACATACTTGTATAATATATTTGGGGTAAGGTTTTCATTATCAAATATTTGTCCGAAGTCATCAGTGTGAGTTATTTTAACTTTTGAAATATAATCATTTCCATCAAGAGTGGCTCCAACTGCTGTTGCTTGATTTGATGGGTTTGGAGTATTTGTATCTCCTGCTGTTGGAGAGCCATAACTTCCTCCATTTATTGCTAAATAGAATTCATTTGTATTTGGATTTGTTTCTGTG
>JBFEPE010000035.1:0-1779 GCA_041550235.1 Minisyncoccia bacterium | reverse complement strand
TTTTTAAATTATAATAAAAATAAAAAGGGCATCAAAATCTATCCCCCGCCCGCCTTCGGCGGGCGGGGGATTAAATTTCGCTCATTTAGCTAATCCATGACAATAAATCTTATATCTTACCCCTTGCCCTTCTGTTTCTATGTATTTGCTTGTGCTTGGTTTTTTTAACAACCCTTGTATTTTTAGGGGTTGTTTTCCCTCCCTCACTAATAGGTTTTGGATGATGAAGTTCTTTATCCTTGGGCAATTTTCCGCTTTTGTATCCCTTCTCTTTTATGACTTTCTTTATCTTTTTAGGATCCCTTTCTTTTTTCACTTGAGCCTTGGTGACTTTCTTTTTTTTCATTTTATCATTATTTAAATTAATAAGAAATTACGACTATATCCTCAACATTCTTAATTTTAATATCTTTAAATAAGGTGTCAATAGTTTTACTATCCAAAGTCTATCCACAACATTTATTTTAATAATTTTAATTATCGTGTTATAATATAGATATATGTTGCATCCAACACAAGCCAAACTATTAAGTTTGGCTGAAAAAATAAATATAAAAAGAGATGGATTAAGACAGATAGCTCGGTTGGTCGGGGAGGCACATCCTTATAATGTTTCTTATCATTTAGGGCAACTTAATAAAAGAGGCTTTATTGAAATAAATAAAAAAACCGGAGAAATAAGGAAAATAAAAACCAGCAAAAAAGAAGAAAGAGGAGATTTTGTAGTAATACCAATTTTAGGCGGTGCTAATTGCGGAGATGCCACTTCAATAGCCGAAGAAAAACTGGAGGGCTATCTAAAGGTTTCAAAAAGCATAATTAAAGTTAGCGATAATCTTATTGCCATTAGGGCCATTGGCAATTCAATGAATAAAGCGAAAATTGGATTAAATAATTCAAATATTGAGGATGGGGATATAGTAATAACTGATTGCAATAGAAAAGATTATGATAATAATTATATTCTAGCCATCATTGATGGATGTGCTAATTTTAAAAAATTCAAGAGAAATTCTGATAATACAATTTCTTTATTGTCCGAATCAACAGAAAATCATCCCGAAATATTAATTCACGAAAGCGATGACTTTATGATAAATGGAGTTGTGAAACAAATTATTAAGAAGTCAAAATCTTAATCCTTAAGTATGGAAAATAATCTATATAAAAAATATTTTGATAAATGGAATATTCAAAAAAAGAATATTGACAACCTTGAAAATAAAAAGACATTTCATGATAGAGAAATTTGGTTTATTAAAATAGGGGAAAATATTGGTTTTGAGCAGGGCGGAAAAGGAATGGAGTTTTTAAGACCGGTTATTATTTATAGAAAATTCTCTAGAAACCTTTTTTTAGGAATACCGCTAACCAAAACAATCAAGGATACTATGTTTTATTTCAATTTTGTTTTTCAAAATAAAAATAGTTCAGCCATATTATCTCAAATTAGATTATTTGATTCAAAAAGATTGGCTTATTCAATTGGCAGAATGAGTGTCGGCGACTTTACAAAATTAAAAGAAAAACTCATTGAGTTGATTCAATGAATTTGGTTTTTACTCCCCGAAGGGAGAAGGGACTATGTGTCCATTTGTATTCTTATTATATTTAAATAAAAAAACAAAGTCAAATTTTAGCCTTGTCCAATACAAGATGAGCCCCAAATGAGTATTGATTACAATACAAAATGAGCCCAAAACAAGCCCATTTTGTAAAAAATGTGAGTTTAGGCATAATAAAGGTTATGCATATCATTATGGAAAACTCACACCCATT
>JBFEPE010000034.1:0-2141 GCA_041550235.1 Minisyncoccia bacterium | reverse complement strand
GCCTCTGGCTGGAAAAAACTCGTTTTGCCTCTATTTGAAAGTCGGCAAAACTCAAACATTTGAATATATAGATCATCGCTCCCCATTCCTTAATTTGTTTCTATTTACTCTCTAGATATTCGAAATTTTGATTTTCTTTGGAGTTGTTAATCTTATTTGCCCTGCCGAAGCCTTGGCGAAGGAGGGTTCCCCTCTAATAGAGGGGTGGTGCCCGAAGGGCGACGGGGTGTTTCTTTCTTCGCCCGCCTCAGGCGGGCGGACTGCCCCAAACAAACAAGCAAAAGAATTATATAATTAATTCTATATTTCTCTGGAAATAAAAGAGGCATCCTTCTTTGGAAGCCCCTTTTATTTAAACTAATTACTTAATTCTTTAAAAAGATCTTGTTGGCGCTCGTCGAAAACCTGCTTTAAATTCTCGCAACTCATCAATCGCCTAACACCCCCCTCACTTTCATTGTAAATTTTAACGAGGATTTCGATAGGAACATCAGATCGATTTACCAAATGCATGGCGATATAACACCTCGCCATTGATTCTCTTTTGATTTTATTAAAATGCCTCAAGAGTTCTCCCCATGAAAATTCTGATAAAAATTTTTTTCTCAATTTCCCACTCAAGACCTCAATAAAATCAAGCCGTAAAATCATGTTTCTCGTTTCTGCCCCTGCATCCTCAATCGTCTTTCTTGTTAATTCTTTTTTTAGATTATCTACCTCTTCTCTCAATATCTTCATTTCGCCTGTCATTGAGAATAAACTATGAATAATCTTAAAGAATTTGCAAGCTTTTTTCCCGAGCCATACAAATGGCCTTACAAAAACCATTCTTAAAGCACTCCTTATTTTTTTCATTTCATTCACCTCACTTTATTTTTTTATATTTTATTTTTAACTGCCTAACTTAACGGATTCACACCATCCGAAGGCATTATATCACAAACCCATCCATTTGTCAATAGCAGGACAAAAAAAATTGATTTTATCTTTAGCGAATAATAGTCGCCTCAAACAAACAAGCAAAATAATTATATAATTAATTATAGAATTAAATATAGAATTAATTCTATAATTCTTTGGAAATAAAAAAGGTCTTGGCAGAATTGATATCAACATTGCTGAATCTATCCTGCCAAAAACCACTCTACAAAACTATATTAGATTTGTTTTGCAATCTTATAATTTCCTGTCTCGCACATCTTTTAATAAATCCCCAAGTTCCATTGGAAATTTGAGCCAATGAGCCAAAATCATCATCAACTTTTTCTAAAATTAGAATATCCCTTTCCATTCTTAATAAAATAGATATAATACTAGACTTTTCTGCCTCGTTTTCTCCAAGAAAAATTTCTTTGGTATTTGCCCCACAAGAACATTCTTTTTCTCTTTGATGATATTCTTTATAGCAGTAAGGACAATATGTTATATAAATCATTTAAACCTCCATTTTTAATTTTCTCAAAAAGACAATTCGTCTTTTCTACTTGATATATAAGCACAATATAAATATATTGTCAATAGTGGGACAAAAAAGATTTTGATTATTATTTTCTCATCAATCTTATAAAATCACTGACTGATATTTCGGCATCACGAATTATTTTTCTTAATATTCCTCAAGACAAAGTTCTATCGCCTCCTTTATATTCTTAATAGCATCATCCAATGTTTTTCCTTGAGAAATACAGCCATGAAAAATAGGACATTCTACTACATAGAAGCCATCTTCTCCTTTTTCAACAATAATTGGAAATTGATTTTTTTTCATTGTCTTAATTATATCAGTGATAATTAGAAAATCAATTATTCCCCTCCCCCCTCTTGTCATGCCTGCGAAGGCAGGAATCTCAACCTCATCAAAAAAATCTAAAATTTCTCTATTTCGTTCGTAAATAGACAAATTATATCCATTCCCGCCAGAGGCGGACATTCTGCCCGCCAAGAAAGAAATTGCTTTGCAATTTATTTCTTGTCCCCGCGATGATTAATTCTCCGCCAAAGGCGGATCCGCCTCTGGCTGGAAAAAACTCGTTTTGCCTCTATTTGAAAATCGGCAAAACTCAAACATTTGAATATATAGATCATCGCTCCCCATTCCTTAATTTGTTTCTATTTACTCTCTAGATATTCGAAATTTTGAT
>JBFEPE010000033.1:0-2294 GCA_041550235.1 Minisyncoccia bacterium | reverse complement strand
TGCAAAATGAAAAAAGAAAAAGTCAAATTATTTTCTTCTATAAGTAAATGTGCTAATAGTAGAAAAAATATTAATTCTTAACCTTTTAAATGTCTAACCTCACATTCTCATTTCGGGCTCATTCTTGGATTGGAAAATACTTACACTTGTCCTCCCTATCAGCCAAACCATTCTCCGTGATATATATTGGCTTTTTGTATCTCTTATTTAAATCCCTTAAAACATTATATATTCCCTCGGGATAAAGATCCCAACCCAAATCAGAAACTTTGTTATTTTCTATCTCACCCCTGATGAAACCAAACTTAATTCCCAAATTAACCTTATTGCGAAAATAATAATTTAAACCAATGAAATCTTGATAATCCTTGATTTTATCTAAAAACCTATAATTGAAAAAATATTCCGCTATTTTTTTAATAATTCTATTTACAAAATTATTTTTTTCTAACTCAAAAAATGAATTATTTTCAGCAATCCCAATTTGAGATTTAGGGCTATTTCTCTTTATTATTTTATATGATTCCTTGTGGGCTTTTGCCAAATTATTAGAAACTTTTAGAAAAGAAAATATATTATTTTTTTGAGGAGGCCAATCGCCAGATAAATAAGAAGCCGCAGAATAAGCCGTTGGCTCATTTATGGTTATCCAAAAATTTATCTTATCACCAAAAATTGATGATATTTTATCAACATAACGAGTAAAATATTTTCTAATTTCTTTTGATTCCCATCCTCTCTTGTCCCTCATCCATACTGGTATTGGCCAGTGCCATAAGGTGATGAATGGTTCAATATTCAATAAGTGCAGATAATCTATAACTTCTTGATAATGATTGATTGCTTCCTCATTAAATTCTCCTTCTTTGGACTCAATTTTAGACCATTCAAGGGATATTCTAATGGCATTATTTCCTAATTCTTTGGCTAATTTAAAATCTTCCTTAAATAGATTCCAGTGATTACAAGACTGACCGGAAATAAAGTTTTCTTTTCCATATTTTTCAATCAATCCTTTTTTCTCTAAGTTTTTTAATCTTTGGGGGGATTTTTCCCATTCCGACCAATCATTATGACCACCACCTTCTATTTGATATGCTGATGTAGCCGTCCCCCACAAAAAATTTTTTGGAAATTTCTTCATTTTATTTAATATTTTGTATATATAATAATATATTTGCCTTGAATCACGAAATACCATCAGTAGCGGGAATGACAAGAAAGTAAATAATAAGAAAAATAACCTACTATTGACAATATATCGGAAAAAAGGCGACAAGGTCTTGTTTTTGAATTAAAATAGTTTTATAATTTAAACACTTAATAATGAATCCCAAGAGGAAAAATAATAAATAAATATGGAGATTAATATTTGGGATTTAATAAATAGAATAATAGTAATAATCGGCCTCCCTTCTCTATTGGTGGCTTGTGTTAAGATTGGAGAAAAATTAAAAACACTTAATGGTTTAGAAAATGAATTTAAGCCAGATACAAAAAAATTTATAACGAAAACTAATAAGGAAATATCAAATTTTGGCAGAAGTTTATCTAGATTAATAGAGCGAGTTAGAAACATGGGCGAGAAGGTTAATGAAATTTGGAAAAATAGTTTTTCAACAGCTAATTCGCCAAGAAAATTGAATAGTAGAGGAGAAAATATTTTAAAAACAAGTGGGGTAAAAGAAATAATTGATTCTAAAAAAGATTATTTTTTAAATATTGTTAAGAAAAAAAATCCAAAAAATTCTTATGATGCCGAGCGAATAATTATTGATATTGTGTCTGATGTTATGATATCTGATCAAAAAATTCTTGAAAAAATAAAAGAGGGTGCTTTTGGCTCTGGAGCAGATATTATGGCCGTTCTGTTTGTTGGTGGGCTGTATTTGAGGGATAAGATATTTCCCGACCTTGGATTTAGCATAGACGATATTGATAGAGATGAACAAACAAACAATAGTAATAAATAATAGAATTAATCATCCTGATTTTTGGAAAGAATTAAAGAAGTGATTTTGAACCTCAATCTTGACAAATATATATTTTTTGTTAATGTGTTTTCAGGAGGTACAAAATGAAAAAAGGAGCAGATATTAAGCCCACTTTTATAATAGTGGCTTATCTTAGTAATGGGGTGCCGGCTGTTTTATTCATTGGATGTATTTCAAAATAGCAGTTCATGAGTCAATACGATCCCCAATTTAAGAATAGTAATAAATATTTAATTTGTTGCCATTCTCAAGTTGATGATATTTGATACTGCTCGGAATATATATGAGTAGTTTTCCCTT
>JBFEPE010000032.1:0-2662 GCA_041550235.1 Minisyncoccia bacterium | reverse complement strand
ATGGCAAAAATTAGCGAAAAAAATATAGAGAGCAATATCAAATTGCCTCGTCCAATGATGCACGACAAAAGTTTTGATTTTTCCTTTTCGGGATTAAAGACGGCTACTTTATATTTAATAGAAAAATTAAAAAAAGATGGGGTCAGATTTTCTCCATCAAAAATTCAAGAAATTGCTAATGAGATTCAATCGGCTATTATTGATGTTTTGGTTTATAAGACCATAAAAGCGGCGGGAAAATATAAGGCAAAAAAAATATTGTTGGCTGGTGGAGTGGCGGCTAATAAGAAACTTCGGGATGAGTTGGAAGTAAATATCAAGAAAGATTTGCCAAATGTTGAGTTTAATTATCCCGAAATTAAGTATTCTACTGATAATGGGGCAATGATTGCCATCGCGACCTATTTTCATCAAAAATATAATTATCCGCAATCCACAACTTGGCAAAGATTGAGGGCAAATGGCAATTTACGATTAGGCAATTTAAGATAGATTTCTGCCTTCTCTTTCAATAAATATCTCTTTCGTGATAGAATGTTTGATATAAAATGACAAAGAAAATAAAGAATAATTTTTTTAGAAAACCCATAATACTTCTTATTCCATATTGACAGGGAAAAAATAGTTATTTAAAATTAAGTAAATGGTCGAAATGCTATTCAAACAAGGAACATCCAATTTTATTTGGTGTGAAATAGTCCTGATAAAAAAATGAATTTTTTTATCTTTGATTAGTGTAAATGAAATACAATCCAAAGATATGAAAAAATTTATTTTTTTGTTATTAGCTTTTGTTATCGTTGGTGGATTAGGCTTTGTTAATTATACAAAAGGAGAAGGGGTTTGCATGGAAGTGCCTGGTTGTGAGGGAGAAGAAAGCCCAAGAGATTATCCACATTTTTTTTCAAATGAGTTTGGATGTTCTTGGTATCTTTCTGTTTACCCTAATTTATATGTTGATGAATGTAGAAATGGGGGCGAATGGTATTATTACGGCCCCGACGATACAGGCGAATTAGATGGGTATGTTTGTTATGGCTGCGATAATATGGGAGAAAATTGTGATGTTGTCAGGGATTTAATCAATGGTAATAGTAAGGTTGTTTGTTATAACTGTGATTGCAGGGATTATTTAAGCAATTTTCCGCCACCATTGTGTAGTCCGATAACTGGAAACAAATGTGTAGATGAGAAATGCTGTGTTCAAGGAGATTCCTTCACAGATTTTAGAGATGGGGAGGAATATTCAGGGAATCATGGAAAATATAGTAGTTGTGTTGCTCAGGCAAGAAAGGAGTGCGGATTAATGCCTTCTGCTGATAGTACCGAAATACAAAAAGAAGCTGCTAAGGGCAAATTCAATCCGTCTCTCTTCGTTGATTTAGTTGTTTCTGCAACATTGATTTTAGTTATCTACATTGTTTGGTTTTTGCGATTTAGAAAAAGAAAATAGATATTATTGAGAATATATTTCACTCCTTGTGGAATATGTCCGCCCGCCAAAGGTGGCACATCCGCCTATGGTGGGCGGGTAGTTTTTTGTATAGCGAGACGAAATAAATTATTTCATAATTCAAACATCCCAGCCATGTTGAAATTGAGAAGCAATTTTTTACGTGGCGATGGGGGTGCCTGCTCGCCCCTGGCGAGGGATTCCTTCTCCCCCGTCGTTCTCGTATTCACTTCGTGAATATACTCCACTCCTACGGAGTTTATCCGCCTTCGGCGGAAAGCCCACTGATTCACCATATACAAAAAAACAAAACCCATAAAATGGGTTTTGTTTTTGTATGCGATGGGGGTGGGATTCGAACCCACGGTTCTAATTTCTTAGAACAACGGTTTTCGAAACCGTCGCCTTCAACCACTCAGCCACCCCATCTATTTAATATTCACTCGCCTATATACTACCAAAAATATCATTATTTGAGAAATTTTATTGATGGACTTGCCAAATAATATAATCAAAATAAAAAAAAGTGTGACGGGAGAATAAATCGCATGATTATTCAACCCGCCACATTATTAATTCACTTTTTCAGATTAAAGGGCAATAATAATATATGCCCTCAGCGCCATGGTTTTTTTCCATGGCATGGGTATGTCTTTTTTGAGCAGTGGTCGGTGATGGTGGGGTTTTTCTATAAATACGGGATTCATTTTTACTCCATCATCATCAGGTGAAAATGATTTAAAATAAATCCCTATTTTTGTTTTTATGTATTTTCCCAAAACAAAAGTCGCCGAGGGACCCACTAAAAAGAATTTTCCCAATTTTGTTTCAAAATCAATCCCGGGGTAAATCATCCATTCTTTTGGAGAGTATTTAGCCTCAACGAAAGAATAAAAATCACCTCCTTGAATGATGCTCACCTCACTCCAAAATTTAAGGTTACCTGAATCAAGGTTAGGGAATAGACTAACCATAAGTCGGTTATCATTAGGATCTACTCCGAAAGCGAATCCGCAGGAAAAATTATCAAATTTTTGGTTATAGCCGACCCACATATTGGGTTTTTGCACATTGGATGTATTTCAAAATAGCAGTTCATGAGTCAATACGATCCCCAATTTAAGAATAGTAATAAATATTTAATTTGTTGCCATTCTCAAGTTGATGATATTTGATACTGCTCGGAATATATATGAGTAGTTTTCCCTT
>JBFEPE010000031.1:0-3413 GCA_041550235.1 Minisyncoccia bacterium | reverse complement strand
TATTCAAATGTTTGAGTTTTGCCGACTTTCAAATAGAGGCAAAACGAGTTTTTTCCAGCCAGAGGCGGATCCGCCTATGGCGGAGAATTAATCATCGCGGAGACAAGAAATAAATTGCAAAGCAATTTCTTTCTTGGCGGGCAGAATGTCCGCCTCTGGCGGGAATGGATATAATTTGTCTATTTACGAACGAAATAGAGAAATTTTAGATTTTTTTGGGAGATAGAGATTCCCGCTTTCGCGGGAATGACAAGAGAGGGGGGAGGAATGACAAAGAAAGGGCGACTATCCTTCGCTAAAGATAAAATCAAAATCTTTTTTGTCTTGCTATTGACAAATGAATGGGTTTGTGATATAATGCCCTCGGATGGTGTGAATCCGTTAAGTTAAGCAGTTAAAAATAAAATATAAGAGAAAAATTTAAGGGAGGATTATGATGAATTTAAATGGATTTGAGAAATATTTCGTGGATAAACTAAATCTCAAAAGTGAGGATAAGCAAGACATGGGTCAAGAAGATGCTGATGAATCGCAAGAGGTGCTATTTAAGTATAGATTCAGGTATAACAATAGTAGTGCCCAAAATGATTCGGACATCGAAGATGCGATTAATTCTTATTTTTTGAGTCAGGGGTATTCTGTTAAGGAGGTCGCCTACTGTCCAAATGATTATTTAGACTTAGACATAGTACCATTAAATGATTCAGAGGCGGTGGTGGCAAGTGTAAATGTGGATATCACTAAAGATTCCGAGGATCCTCATCTGGTCTTCTGTGATTTTGAGGAATGTCATATTGAAGTTGAAGCATTTGCATATGCATAGCTGTAAGGAAAAAATATCAGTTTGTCGGATTTTTCCGGCGGACTGATTTTTTATTAAATTAAATTTATTATAAATAATCCACTATTGACTTGTTTGATTTTTAAATATAAAAAATGTTATAATTAGAACAATAGAAAAATAATTAGAGGGTCTTGAGAACTCCGGCTGGTTCCAGTCAGGGGTTTTTTAATTGTTATAGGAAGAAAGGAAAACACCCCGCCTTCGCCAAGGCTACGGCAGGGCAATGCCCGTCTTGCTTCGCAATCCACCCCCTCTGTAAGAGGGGAATAAGAAGAAATGGGAATAACAGAGAAGAAGAGGCAATAATAACAAAAAATAAGTGGTAATAAAAAAATAAAAAAATATGGCTATTAAATTTTTAAATTTGTTTTTCAAAATATCTAGTTTTAATTTTCGGTTGAAAAAGAGAATGGCCGAAAGCAATAATAGATTTAAGACGATTGCTTATGCAATAGTGATAATTCTAATAGAGGTTTTTTTTACAATATTATCGCTCCCTCTTTATCTTTTCGTTTCTCCAAAAAAACTACAGCAACAAGGATTAATTTTTCCATCTAAGGATTATGGAGTGAGACGAAAAGTTAGTTTGACAACAATTTTGGGAGCAGGTGGAATATTTGCTCTAAAAATATTATTTGTCACGGTTGTTTCTTCCTTTTTGATTGGAGGTGAGCCATTATTGGCTGCTACTCAAAGTTGGACATTTGATACACCCGCGAATTATACTTATGACCCTGCGAAAATAGAAGTAACAGGCGGAGTAGCAAGATTAAAGGATTTAAGCACACCGGCATCTGGGGGAAATACGAATACTGGTTTTGATACAGATGCAACTGGATGGACATTTGTTGGCACATGGTCTCAGGCGGGAGGGACATTAAACACGGGGACTTATCAATCAACTGGTGGAAATCCGGGTGGTCATATTGACATCACTGTTGATGCAAGAAAAAGTGTGACTCAATCTGCTTATTGGTATCAATCTTTTACAACGACAATTGATACTCCGACCACTGCCACATTTGATTTGGATTGGATGGTGGATGTTTTAAACCCTACATTTCTAACATCATATAATTTAGTTGCATATATTGGGACTGATGCAGGGAACCCCAATGATTTAAATAAAGTTTGGGATAGTGGAAATATTACGACTACAACATCATGGGCAAGTATTACTCAAGTTGATATTAGTTCTAAATTGCCAACTGCTGGGACATATTATATCAAAGTTGGGGCGATTGCTGTTTTTAATGCGGCTAATGCCCCTATTGATATGACATCCAGTTTTGATAATATTGTTGTGAGTTGGTCTGGGGATGCAACTCCGAGTTTCGCCACTGATAAGCCAACAATTAATCCGACAACATCTTTGAACCCGGCATTTGTTTCGAGTTGGGATAGTTTTGTTGAAACTGCAACAAAGAATGGGGGAGAAATATTTTATCAACTTTCAGATGATGATGGTTCTACTTGGCAATATTGGAATGGCTCTGCTTGGGCTATTGTGGGAGTAGATAATTATAATACTGCTTCGGTTGTTAATACGAACATTGCAAGTTTTTCAATTACGAATAATAAAATAATGTGGAAAGCATTTTTCCAAAGTGATGGCACTCAGCAAGTTATATTAGACAATATTGATATTGGATATACCGAAAATGATCCTCCGGATATATTGAATTTAATTCCGGTTCAAAGCACAAGCACGGTGGCAGTTTTTGTTAATTATGATTTACAAGATGACAATAGCGACTCATCAAGTTTGGTTAATTATGAATACTCATTGACGGGTGCTTTTGCTGGCGAAGAGACGACGATGACTGCTCTTGTATCTGACCCTAATCATGATGGCATCTCTGGTCTCACAAGTTCTCCAAGTGGATTTCCGACCACATTTGTTTGGGATGCTCTCACTGATTTGGGAGCGGTTTATCAGCCGTCTGTTTTCGTCCGATTGAGAGCGAATGATGGAATAAATAATGGTGCATTTGCTTCCTCGTCTCCGTTTATTGTTGACCTTGTCGCCCCGGTTGTGAGCAATGTTTCTGCTATTCAAAATGTTGGAACAACAAGTGTGGCTATCTCGTATGATTTATTTGATAACACCCCTACTGATTTATTTGTAGATATTGATATATCGGAGGACGGAGGTGCTACATGGACGGTTGCTACCACAACGACGACGGGAGACATTGGAAGCGGTGTTATTGCGACAACAAGTCGGTCAATAATTTGGACCGCTAAGACTGATTTTGATGGGCAAGCACAAGATGATTTAAGAGTGAGAGTGAGGGCGAAAGACAAATATCAAAATCAAGGAGCATATATTGAATCAGCCAACTTCTCTCTTGATACTCTCAATCCAGCAACAAATGTATTGGCAGACCTCCAATCTCAACCGAATGCAGGAGATACAACTGCTTTAATTGGTGGTTCATTCACAGAAACAAATCCAAATACAAATGAATTCTATTTAGCAATAAATGGAGGAAGTTATGGCTCTCCAACAGCAGGAGATACAAATACTCCAAACCCATCAAATCAAGCAACAGCAGTTGGAGCCACT
>JBFEPE010000030.1:0-5006 GCA_041550235.1 Minisyncoccia bacterium | reverse complement strand
ATATTCTCTTTCCAATATTTCTTTAGTTGATTTTCCTGATAATCTTTCATGATTATTATCTGTTTCCAATAAAAGATCTATATCCTGACTTGTGTATTTTTGAGGAAATTTATTTTTCTTTGATGAGGAGACTAATATTTTTCCAAACTTCTTCTTTTTATTTATCAGCCTTGTTATTTGTGAATCAGAAAATCCAGTCATTTTCATAAGATACCCCTTAACTATCATTTTATCTTTTTTTCTGAGACGGAAATAGTTAAAGCCTGTGAGCATTTGTTCTATCCAATTGTATTTTTCCTTCCTATTCACCCCTTTAAATTGGATATGTTTTGACCCCTTTAAAAATTCTTTTAATTGTGGGATACTAAATGGGTGTGAGTTTTCCATAATGATATGCATAACCTTTATTATGCCTAAACTCACATTTTTTACAAAATGGGCTTGTTTTGGGCTCATTTTGTATTGTAATCAATACTCATTTGGGGCTCATCTTGTATTGGACAAGACTAATATTTTGAGGAATAATGATATAATGATAAAATATGGAGTGGCACCGCTCTCTTTAAGAATTATTATCAAAATTAATTATGAAACTATATATTGTTGCGACACCAATTGGGAATCTAAAAGACATCACAATAAGGGCTTTGGAAATATTAAAGTCCGTTGATTTTATATTGTGCGAAGACACAAGGCGAACAATTAAATTACTCAATCATTTTGAAATAAAAAAACCTCTCATTTCTTATCATCAGCATTCAAAAATAAATAAGATAAATAAAATTATAGATATTCTTGAAGAAGGGAAGGATTTAGCCCTTGTTTCTGATGCCGGCACTCCCGGAATTTCAGATCCGGGAAATAAATTAATAGAGGTTGTTTTGGAAAAGATGGGCGATAGGGTGGAAATAATTCCCGTTCCCGGCCCATCTGCCTTGATTTCCTTATCTTCTGTGGCAGGAATAAATATGGATAGATTTGTATTTTTTGGTTTTCCGCCAACGAAGAAGGGGAGGGCAAAATTTTTCCAAAAGGCATTTCAGTCAGAATTGCCAGTGATATTATACGAATCAAAATATAGGATTATTAAAACGATAAGTGAAATTGAGAAAATTTCTCCAACAGCAAAATTAATTGTTGGGAATGATTTAACTAAAAAATTTGAGAAAATATATCGTGGCTCTATCAATGATGTTAAATTAGAGATAGAAAAAGACACTCCAAGGGGAGAGTTTGTTTTGATTGTTTATTAATTATTTTCTTAAATCTATCCTCTATTTTGAAAGGCACCGGAAAGGGTCTCATCATCGGCAAATTCTATTTCGCCACCAGTTGGAATACCTCTCCCCAGTCGGCTGATTTTTTTTGACAAACTTTTTAATCTTCTCTCAAGATACATTGCCGTTAAGTCTCCTTCGGTGGTTGGATTAACTGCAATAATTATCTCATCGGCTTGATGATTTTCTAAATTCTTAATTCTATTCTCTAAAATATTTAACCCTAATTTTTCATAACTTTTTGGGTCAGCAGGATTTATCATCTGCCCCAATATATGATATGTTCCCTTGTATCTCCCGGCATTTTCTATGGAAAATGCATCTAATTCTTTTTCTAATAGACAGATTGTTTTTTTGTCTCTATTATTATCTGAGCAAATAGGACAAATTGATGAGTTGTTTTTTTCAAATGGTAATAGGCAATTTTTACAAATAGAGATTTTTTCTAAGAGTGATTTTAGGGAATTGATCAAGTCATTGCTGAAATTTCTTCTTTTTAACAAATAAAAGGCAAGGCGGCTTGCTTGTCTTGGGCCGATTGATGGTAGTTTTGCGAATTGTTCCTTAAATTTTTCTATTGAATCTGGAAACATATTTTTGCTACAATTCTAACACCACCAAACCTTGGGGTATTGACAAATATATTTATTTATGATATAATGGCAGAGGAAAATCAAGAAAGATTTTCTTAAAAAATAAATATGAATGATTAGGAGGATAATATGGTATTAAAAGCATTGGTTGTTTGGTTTTTACTTACTTGTGGTAATTTTGCTTACCAATTAATAAAGGGAAAAAAATGGGATGTTGCATTGAAACAAAGTCTGAGTCAGGCAGTGTCACTAGCGATACTATTACTCGTCGCATAGAGCCCCATTGCCCCATTAAAATTAAAAGGAGCAATTCAAAGAAATTAAAAATTTCGCGAATTGTTCCTTTATTTTTTAATAAAAAGTTTTTTGGAAAAAAGAGATTATTGTGAGGAATAGCATATTATATATTATCTCTATCAAATGATTCCAACTGATGAAATAGTTGAAAATATTTTCGTTGAGAAAGAGATATGAGATAATTGAAAAAATTAAATTAAATAAAATAGTTACTAAAATTACCAACGATAATAATCCTAAAAAACTTTTCTCAACAAAAAATTTATTTTTTATATAAAAAGACAGGGCGGTTATTAGGACAAGAGAAATAAATATTGGAAAAAAATTAAAGCTGAATATCCCATATATTATTCCTGCCATCGCTCCTAATATTAAAATTTTCCAGAAATTAAAAAATGGAATTATTGATATTATTGCCACAAGAGAAAGATTTGGAGTTGCCCCCCAAAATTTTATCTTTGCTATCAATAATACCTGAACAATAGAAATTATTATTATAAATATAGATGATTTCAATATTTTCTTCATTGTCTCTATTTTAATATTTTTTGAATTATATATCAAAGTTTTAAGAAGGAGATTCGCCTTATTGTCATTTCCGTTTTCTTCTTATTCTTGTTATTCCCACTTTTTTCTTGTCATTCCCGCCCGCCGAAGGCGGGCGGGGCGGTAGTACTCGTTTATATTTAATCATATTATTTGACAAGGGATTTGATATATGTATAATTAGAGACAATATTTGAACCTTAAAAACTTAAGAGAGCAAAATTTTTTTCTTCATTGTTTTGCGTTTTTTTGTCTATTTAAATTTAATTTCCAATTATGAGGATTTGATCCTGGTCCAGGATGAACGTTGGCGACGTGTATCAGGCATGCAAGTCGCGCGCCCAGCCCCAGTTTTATGATTATCAATGGTAAAACTGGGGCTGGGAGCGGCGAACGGGTTAGTAATACCTTGGTATATACCATCAAGATGGGGATAGCCACTTGAAAAAGTGGGTAATACCCAATAGTCCCAGCCCCAGTTTTATGATTATCAATGGTAAAACTGGGGCTGGGTAAAAGAGCAATCTGCTTGATGATTAGCCTTGGTCCTATCAGGTTGTTGGTGAGGTAATGGCTCACCAAGCCGATGACGGGTAGGGGGACTGAGAGGTTGGCCCCCAACAGGGACACTGAGACACGGGTCCCACTCCTACGGGAGGCAGCAGTTAAGAATATTCGGCAATGGGCGAAAGCCTGACCGAGCGACGTCGCGTGCAGGAAGAAGGGCTATGGCCTGTAAACTGCTTTTATAAAGGAAGAATTTCGATGACTGTACTTTATGAATAAGAGGTTGCTAATTACGTGCCAGCAGCAGCGGTAATACGTAAGCCTCAAATGTTGTCCGGATTAATTGGGCGTAAAGGGTGTGTAGGAGGTCAAATGCGTCTTGTTTTAAATTCTTGGGCCCAACCTAAGAGCTGGGCAAGATACGGTTTGACTAGAGGATGTTCGAGGTGAGTGGAACAGCTGGTGTAGGGGTGGAATCCGTTGATATCAGCTGGAACACCAAAAGCGAAGGCAACTCACTAAAACACTCCTGACTCTGAAACACGAAAGCATGGGTAGCGAAGAGGATTAGATACCCTCGTAGTCCATGCCCTAAACTTTGGATGCTAGCTATTTCGAGTATCGACCCTCGGAGTGGCGAAGCTAACGCGTTAAGCATCCCGCCTGGGAAGTACGAGCGCAAGCTTAAAACTCAAAGGAATAGACGGGGACTCGCACAAGCGGTGGATCATGTGGTTTAATTCGATGCCACACGAGGAACCTTACCAGGGTTTGAAATCTCGTTGACCGTTTTTCGAAAGAAGAACTTTCTATTAAGACAGCGAGACAGGTGTTGCATGGTTGTCGTCAGCTCGTGGCTTGAGTTGTTCCCTTAAGTGGGGTAACGAGCGCAACCCCTATCCTATGTTATATGTGTCATAGGAGACCGCCCAGCCCCAGTTTTATGATTAAATTAATGGTAAAACTGGGGCTGGGAGGAAGGTGGGGATGACGCCAAATCAGCATGGCCCTTTGACACCCTGGGCTACACACATGATACAATGGTCAGCACAAAGAGTTGCTAAATCGCAAGATGGAGCCAATCTCATAAAACTGGCCTCAGTTCGGATTGAGGGCTGCAATTCGCCCTCATGAAGTTGGAATCGCTAGTAATCGCGGATCAGATATGCCGCGGTGAATACGTTCTCGAGTCCTGTACTCACCGCCCGTCACGTCAAGGGAGCTGGGAATACCCGAAATTCGCTTATGGCGGATTAAGGTAGGCTTGGTAACAGGGACGAAGTCGTAACAAGGCACCGGTAGCGGAAGCTGTTGGTGGATCATCTAAAGATGAATTAGTTCCGGTATTTATACTGGAATTAGGTCGGACTTATGTTTCTTTCTCTTTCTTTATTGAGGGATGAGAGAAATTGAGATACAGGCGCAGAGCAATGAAGAAAGACATTTTGCCAAAAACCCCCGCAAGGGGTTTTTGATCAAAGAATTTGATTGGAGCGAAGGGAAACTCTATAAGATTATAATTTTTGATTATAGGCTTATAGAGTTTTTTATTAAATAAAAAAATAAAATTTATATACCCCCAAGTATTTTCCAATCCAAGAATGAGCCTGAAATGAGAATGTGAGGTTAGACATTTAAAAGGTTAAGAATTAATATTTTTTCTACTATTAGCACATTTACTTATAGAAGAAAATAATTTGACTTTTTCTTTTTTCATTTTGCAAGCAAATTCATTATCGCTTTCAGCATAAGCTATTTTATCAAGCATTTCAAATGAAATGTCTTT
>JBFEPE010000029.1:0-5151 GCA_041550235.1 Minisyncoccia bacterium | reverse complement strand
GAATAGAAAATAAATTAATCTATCCTCCCCCGCGAAGCGGGGGAGGATATTTGTATTGCTAAATATTTTTTAATTTAAAAAAATACAAAAAGGCTCATTTGGGTCTAGACACTGGTTGACTCCAATTTACCCTAATCGTGAGTGCGCAGTTATCTAGACCCAAATAAGCCCTTTAATCTATTATAAGACATTATTAAATAAATCAAAGATGGTAAATTTACTGCTATGGATTCATTATACCATTATATAAATTATCGCTCAATTCAAAAAAAAGTCAAAAAAATCCCCGTTTAAAAAACGAGAATTTTGGTAAATTGGAGTTGCTTTCGGAAATAATTATCTAAAAGCAAACCTCACGATTATACTACCATTATAATTATTTTTTTGACTTTGTCAAGCCCCCCCTTATCCAATAAAAAATGAGCCCAGCAACCCCTTATTTATTTTTGAAAAAAATTTGGAGAAGGTAATTATTTTTGCTATAATATAAACAATATGAGTATTGAATGGAGAGGAGAAGGATGCTTTGAGATAAAAAGCATTGGGGATAAAGTCTCATTGATGACAGAAATTCCCAGCAGAGATTCAGGTATTTCTGCTCCTCGAAAAAAAACGGATATATATATTTCAATTTGGAGCGATTTATCAGACTCTCTTTTTGGTAATGAAAGTGATGATAGATTTTTGATTTCCGGACCCGGGGAGTATGAGGTAAAAGATATATTTATCAAAGGAGTAAAAATTTCCAACATTGATAATGTGATGAAATCGGCCTATCTAATTGAATTAGAAGGAATTAGAATTGCATATTTGGGCGAAGTAAATAATAAAGATATGAATCAAGAATGGGAGGGATTATTTGAAGGGGTTGATATTTTAATTTTGCCTGTTGGTGATAAGGAATTTTTGAATTCTCAACAAGCAGCGGGGATTATCAATCAAATTGAGCCAAAAATTAT
This sequence comes from Minisyncoccia bacterium, assembly GCA_041550235.1. Taxonomy (GTDB): domain Bacteria; phylum Patescibacteriota; class Minisyncoccia; order UBA6257; family JAAZHW01; genus JBFEPE01. The sequence goes on along the minus strand of JBFEPE010000029.1, from coordinate 4,192 downwards.
CATCCCTTCTCATTATTCAATTCCAGAATCAAAAATTAAATATGATAAACTTGATTCTTTTTTGAAGGAAATGGGAGTTGGAAATGTTGAAGTGGAAAATAAACTTCTAATAAAGAAGAAGGATTTGAATTTTGAGGGGGTAAAGATTGTTCCATTAAAAGTGGTTTAGAAAAATTAGAAATGAAATCTAATATCTTGAAAATTTTAAATAATATTTGGGAGTTTCTAAAGCAACTTCCTAATAAGCCCGAATCGGAACGTCGTTTTTGGTTTTTGATTTTTTTTGTAATTGTAATGACTTTGATTGTTATTATTTGGGCATTAAATGTTAACAGGGGTCTTGATAGTATTAATCCTGCTCCTGATGAAAGTGATATTTCTTTCACAAAAGAAGATGTTGGTCCAAGTATTTTTTCTATTCTTTGGCAAGGATTAAGGAATGTGAGCAGGGGGATATTTGATTTTTGGGAGAGGATTGGAGGGAATATTAGTTGGTTATTGGCAAAATCATTCTCTTTCGCCCTTCAAATCCCAAGCAAGATTTATAATATCTTTTAGTAATTTTGATTATAAGAAAGGATATGCTGATTTTTAGAGGGGGTATTGACAAATATATTCATTTGTGATATAATGGGGTCAGGAAATTAAGGTAGGTTTCCTGATGTGCTAAAAACTACCTAAGATATTAAAATTAGAAAAAAATGGGAGGAAAAATGAGTGTGAGAATTGAATTAGATAGTGAAGTACCGGCAATGCTAACCATTTGCATGGTGTTTAATAAGTTAAGAAATAATTTTCGATATTTATGGATTCCTGAAAACATAGCAGATGAACTTCCGAGATTTATCGATATGTATCGCATGGGCTTAAAAGCCGAAAGAGAAGTGGATTGGGAAATGTGTGGCACAAACTTGAAAGAGTCCTTATCTGGTGCCTTGGATTTTCTTGAAAGAAAATTTGATGTGCCAATGGACCGAAGAAACGGTATTGATTCCTTCGGTCAGTGAGCAAATCAGCGAAAGGGTCCCTCGTGTAAAAAGAGGGGCTCTTTTAATTTTCAGAATAATTTATTATGTGGTATAATGATGAAGATGTGAGGAACACCCTGTCGCCCTTTGGGCACCACCCCTCTATAAGAGGGCAGTATGTCCGCCTTCGGCGGGGAATTAGATGCCTGCCTTCGCAGGCATGACAAAAATTAAGAAATATGGCTAATAATAAATTGAAATAATATATCTCCCCCGCCGAAGGCGGGGGAGATATGATAGGGATCCATTTTATAATCTATCAATAAATATGGCGAATAATAAAGAGGAGGATGTGAAAATTGAAAATAGGATTGAAAAGCAATCATTGAGTGATGAATTGCGAGATTCATATTTAGATTATGCAATGAGTGTTATCGTATCAAGAGCCCTGCCTGATGTGAGGGACGGATTAAAGCCCGTCCATAGAAGAATCCTTTATGCAATGAGCGAGGCAGGATTTACCCACTCAGCAAAATTCCATAAATCAGCCAATATTGTCGGAAGAGTAATGGGACTGTATCACCCTCATGGCGATATGGCTATTTATGATTCATTGGCAAGAATGGCTCAAGATTTTTCTTTGAGATATCCATTGATTGAGGGTCAGGGGAACTTTGGCTCAATAGATGACGATCCCCCAGCCGCTATGCGATACACTGAGGCTCGTCTTTCTCTTTTGGCAGAAGAATTATTAAAGGATTTAGACAAGGAGACAGTGAAATTCATTGATAATTATGACTCAACAAAAAAAGAGCCATCCGTTTTGCCGGCTAAATTGCCAAACCTTCTTATAAACGGAGCATCAGGAATTGCTGTAGGAATGGCAACGAGCATTCCACCACATAATCTATCAGAGATTTGCGAGGCTACTATTCATTTGATTGAAAACCCATCAGCGACAAATACAGATTTATTAAATTTTGTTAAAGGACCGGACTTTCCAACAGGTGGCATAATTTATGACAAAAAAGCAATCGCCGATGTTTACTCTACTGGTAGAGGTAGTATCACTGTTCGGGCGGCGACTGAAATTAGCGAAAATAAGAAGGGTCAATTTGAAATCATAGTCACCGAAATTCCTTACTTAGTTAGCAAGGCGAATTTACTTTCCAAAATTGCTAATTTAGTTTCTGAAAAAAGGGTTGAGGGTATTAAAGATATAAGAGACGAATCAGACAAGGATGGTTTGAGAGTTTCTATTCTTTTGAAAAACGATGCTCAGCCAAAAAAAGTTTTGAATAGATTATATAAATATACCGATTTGCAAAAGGATTTCCATATGAATGCATTGGCATTATCAGAAGGGATTCAGCCACAGATTTTTTCGTTAAAATTATTTTTAGAGCATTTTATTAGCCACCGAGAAATAATGGTTAGGCGAAGAACTGAATTCTTGTTAAAAAAAGCAGAAGACAGAAAGCATATTTTGGAAGGATTAAGCAAGGCATTATCAAAAATAGATGCAGTTATTAAAATCATTAAGTCATCAAAAGATAAGGATGAAGCCAAGAAGGGCTTGATTAAGAGTTTTAAATTAAGCGAATTACAGGTGGATGCTATTTTAGAAATGAGACTTCAAACACTTGTTGGATTGGAAAGAAAAAAAATAGAGGAAGAATTGAAACAAAAAGAAAAAGAAATAAATGAATATCAGGGTATATTAAAGAGCAAAAAGAAAATTTTGGGAATCGTCTCATCTGAGACAAAAGAAATAAAGGAAAGGTTTGGCGACGAGAGGAGAACAAAAGTGGTAAATGTTGCCGTTGGCGAATTCAAAGAAGAAGATTTGGTGCCAGCAGAAGAAAATATATTCTTAATGAGTGCAGACGGATATATTAAGAGAGTGCCAGTGACGACGGTAAAGAGCCAGCATAGAGGCGGAAAAGGTGTTTTGGGATTTACAACAAAGGAAGATGATAAAATCACCCATATTTTGAATGCCAATACTCATGATTTTCTTTTGTTCTTTACTAATAAGGGAAAAGTTTTTCAGTCAAAGGCCTATGAGATTCCAATGGCATCACGAACTGCAAGAGGAAAGAGTATTTATAATTTCTTAGAAATGTCTCATGATGAAAAAATCAATTCAATTTTAGTTTATAAAAAGAAGCAGGCTGATGAGAAGGGGAATTATTTGGTGATGCTCACTAAAAAAGGAATTATAAAGAAAACTAATTTGAGTGAATTTTCCTCTGTGAGGAAGTCTGGTTTAATTGCTTTAAAATTAAAGCCCGCCGATGAACTTTTCAGTGCAAAACTTGTCAATGACAAGGATGAGGTATTTATCCTCACTTCTCATGGACAGGCATTGCGATTTAAGGAATCTGATTTGAGGCCATTAAGCAGGACAGCGGCTGGTGTTTCTGGAATAACCGTAAAGAAAGATGATGAGGTGAGGGGATTTGATATTATAAAGTCAGGCAAGCAAAAAGATGAATTACTGTTAGTCATCACTGAAAATGGATATGGTAAGAGAACTTCTGTTTCGGAATATCGTCTTCAAAAAAGAGGGGGGATGGGAACAAAGACTGCCAAAATAACGGAAAAAACTGGATTGGTGGCAGATGCTCAAGTTGTTTCCAAAGATTCAAAGGAAATTTTAGTTATCTCAAAGAAGGGTATCCTAATGAAGACAGATATTTCTACGATTTCTAAGCAATCAAGAAATACACAAGGAGTGAGGATTATCAAGTTGAATGGTGGCGATTCGGTTGCTGGCATTGTCGCCGGAGAATAGCCCCTTCCATCCAGCAAGAATAAAAATTGACAAGTGGATAAATATATGATTAGATGATATTGGAATTTCGGGAATAATTTTCCCGTCTTTCACAATATGAAAACAAAAAATCAGGAGGATTAGTCATGACAGAAAAAACACCAGAGATTCTTATATTAACAGAAAGACAAATTAAAAAAAGTTCATTTTTGGAGAAACAGTTTCTAATGAAAACAATATTGAGCCCGGCAAACAAGGTAGTCTTTTTAATAAAGGAGAGCGAAGACAGAAGGTCAATGTTTGATACCTTGGATGTATTTCAAAATAGCAGTTCATGAGTCAATACGATCCCCAATTTAAGAATAGTAATAAATATTTAATTTGTTGCCATTCTCAAGTTGATGATATTTGATACTGCTCGGAATATATATGAGTAGTTTTCCCTTCT
>JBFEPE010000028.1:0-5180 GCA_041550235.1 Minisyncoccia bacterium | reverse complement strand
TATTTAATAATTTCTTATTTTTTGATATATGCTTGAAAGAAAATTTTATATTTGTCATATTTGTTTTTAAAAAACTTATATTTTGACCTCATTTTATCATATTTTAATATATTTTTTGTTAATTTGAAATAGTTCCAAAGAAAGAACGACGAGCCTTTCTTTTTATATCACACTTTCCATTTATAGCACTAGACAAACTGCCTTTAAAAAATAGATTTTCTATTTTTTTATTAAAAATCTTTGTGCTTTCTATTGCACTTTTATAATCGCCATCATTAGAAACAATAATGGCAACATCATATTTATCAAGGGCTGCCATAGTAACCATATCAGTGCTTAATTGAGTATCCAAATTTTTCTCTTGGAGGTTGCCCCTCGTTCCTTTTAAATCACCAAACTTAACTGAAACTAATGGCATTTTGCTTATTTCCTCGTAATATTTTTGGGTTATATTATATCTTTTCTTATCTTGCTCATTGCCTGATAAAAGATATGATGGGGGACGAACACAATAAAAACCAATATAAACCAAATTTCTATTCCCGGATAATTTCTTACCGAGTATTAGCGGGTCATAAAGACAAACCCAATTTCTATCAGATTTTCTTAATTCATGGATGTAATGAAAAACATTGCTATTATCTATGAAAATAGCCACTCTTTTTGGGTTGTTCATATTATTAAAATTATAAAACAAGAGCCAAAAATAGCCCTCGTTGCTTGCCGTAGCCGAAGCACACAGCAAGATTTATTAATTATGATTATATATTTAAATAATGAGATGTCAAGGATTTATCTGTGGATAATTTTTATTGATTTGATGATTCGTTTTGATTGCAATCTATTTGATAAATTATGGGTTGGGTTTGAATAGGTGGTTGAGTTAATTTATTTTTTGAAATAAAGACATCCATTATCATACTTCCCACAGAAACCATCATTGCTCCAACCATAACTAACAAAATTATAACAACATAATAAAGCATCTTGTTTATTTTGGTTGTTTCTTCTTTTATTTCGGCATTAGAATATTCTGGTTTATCTTTGAATATATCTTTGAAATATTCTATTTTATTTTTAATATCATCATTCATCTTTTTCAAATATTTGTAATGGAAAAATTTTTATTTCGCCTGTTCTTAGGTTGAAAAATGATTTTAAAATAATCCCACTCGTTGGGTTAAATTCCCACCTTGAATTTTTATTTTCTGCTCTTGTTAGTGCCTGCATCCCATCTATGGATATCCAATTATCACCCGATGATTCATTTTTTAATTCCCTTATCTTATCTTTTATTTTTTTTTTATCTATTTCCATATTATTAAATAATGATTTTTTGGACTCTTTTATTATATTTATAATATCATTTTTTAAATAAAATTACTAATTGCTTTTTTGTTTTAATTTAAATTGTGTTAGAATATATTTAAAGACAAGAATGATAAAAGAAGTTGGCTTCGGCGGAAAAACACCCCGTCGCCCTTCGGGCACCACCCCTCTATTAGAGGGGAATAAGAATAAGAAATAGATTCCCGCCTTCGCGGGAATGACAAGGAATGGGGGAATAAAAATAAAAACTATGATAGATAATAAAATATTATTGGAAATTCTCGTGAAAAACGGGAAAATAACTCAAACAATTTCAGAAAATATTTTGAAGGAGGCGATGGCAACTGGAAATTTAGTTGAGGAGATATTGGTAAATAAAAGAATTGTTTCTGAGGAAGATGTCGGACAAGCAAAGTCCGAGCATTTTCAAATTCCATTAAAAATATTTGAAAAAGGAGAGGAGATTCCAAAAGAGATATTAGAAATAATTCCAGAGGAAGCCGCCAAGGCAAATAATATGATCTCATTTGGAAAAGATGGCGATACCATCTCAGTAGGAGTCCTTCATCCAGATAATCTCCGTACTCAAGAAGTGTTAAGGTTTTTAGCAAAACAAAAAAAATTAAATATGGGAGTCTATTTAGTTTTGCCAAGTGATTTACAAAGATTTTGGCAAAGTTATAGAAGTTTCCAAACAAGGATAGAGGAGGTAACCGGAGCAATAGGTGCTTTAAAGGGCAAAGGTGGTCTTTTGCATCAGCAAAAAGTTATAAGAATAGAAGATACAAGTAAGGCAGTTGCTGAGGAGGCACCGATTATAAAATTAGTTTCCACAATATTGAGGCAGGCAGTAAATCAGGGAGCATCAGATATTCATATTGAGCCACAAAAAACAAGATTGAGGATAAGGTTTAGGGTTGATGGTGATTTGAAAAATGCACTTGATTTGCCATTAGAACTTCATCCACCAGTTGTCTCACGAATAAAAATACTCTCTAATTTAAAGATTGACGAGATGAGAGTTCCACAAGACGGAAGATTTAGGACTATTATTGACAATAAAGAAGTTGATTATCGTGTTGCAACTTTTCCAACTTCGCTTGGAGAAAAAGTAGCAATTCGTGTTTTGGATTCAAGTGCCGGGGTAAGGACTATCGCTGATTTAGGAGTGGGGGATTATCATACCCCTATTTTGGAGGAAGCAATTAAAAGACCTTTTGGGATGATATTATCTACTGGACCAACTGGGTCGGGAAAATCCACAACTCTTTATGCAGTTTTAAATAAATTAAATAAAGAGGGGGTTAATATTGTGAGTTTGGAGGACCCAGTAGAATATTTTATGGAAGGAATAAATCAATCACAAGTAAAGCCAGAGATAGGATATTCTTTTGCTTCTGGATTGAGGCAGGTTGTTCGTCAAGACCCGGATATTATAATGGTTGGAGAGATAAGGGACGACGAGACGGCCGCCTTGGCTATTCATGCTGCCCTCACCGGACATCTTGTCTTATCTACCCTCCACACAAATAATGCAGTCGGTGTTATTCCGCGATTAGTGGATATGAAAGTGGAGTCATTTTTAATTCCTTCTACTATTATTTTGACTATTGCTCAGAGATTAGCAAGAAAAATATGTGATGATTGTAAGGAAGTAGTTGAAGTCCCTGAAAGGGTTTCAAAAGAAATTGATGTCGCTCTTTCTGATATCCCTGATGACATAAAGGGAGAATTTAAGCCACCTTATAAAACATTTATTGGAAGGGGTTGCGAGAGATGTAATTATAAGGGTAATAAAGGGAGAATTGGTATCTTTGAAATGTTAAAGATGGATGATGATTTGGAAAATGCGATTTTGAAAGATGCTAGCGAATCTGAGTTGGAAGAAATTGCCAAAAAGCAGGGGATGATAAATCTCCGTCAAGATGGGATTATCAAAGCACTCAAGGGGTTGGTAACCATAGAGGAGGTATTAAAGAGAACAGTTGATTAGATTTTAGAATTTAAAATTATTAAGTAAATTAAATAAAAAGGGGGGAATAACACAATATCCAATTTGGATATGTATCCCCCGGATAATTATAAAAGATTAATCTGATAGAGAATATTCTTTTTATGTTTTATGCATGAAATAGAATACCAAAATAAAAAAATGAACTGAAAAGAATAAAGAAACTCTCCCAAAATATAGAAATATCTTTATCCTTTTCTTTATTCTCTTCGGATTTTATTTTTATTATTTTTTGAAATAGTGAGTTGATTGATTTTGCCATCAGCCACACTATTATTAAGATGGGCATAAGTTCTATTATTTCTTTAAGGCTCATTTTAACACCTCCTATTTTTTTGTTTTTTAACATCGCACTGCTATTTTCTATATAATCATATATTTATTTACTTGTCAAATTTGATAGTTTGATTAATTTTTTATTTATAAGAGATGTGATAAGATTAGGGCAATGGCATATTATTGTAAGAAAATAAGTCAAAATATTATCAATACAATTATTTATTATGAAAAAGATGAAAATGATTGATTCTCATTCTCATTTGCAAATGAAAAAGTTTGATGAGGATAGGGATGATGTAATTAAAAGAATATTGGATGAAGAAATGGGGATTATTAATGTTGGGAGTAGTTTATCCAATTCAAAGGAGGCAATAGAACTCGCTCAAAAATATGATAATTTTTGGGCGACCGCCGGGATTCATCCGGGCGACATTGAAGAGAAAGATTTTGTTGAGAATGACTTTATCCCTCTATTATTAAATGATAAAGTTGTCGCTGTTGGCGAATGCGGATTAGATTATTCTTTTTTAGAAGAGGGTAATTTTTTATTTGAAAAAAAGAAAAAGCAAGAGGAATTTTTTCGTCACCAAATTGGATTAGTAAGAAAATTCAATAAGCCATTGATTTTACATATTAGGTCAAAAAATAATGGTGATGCCCATAAAGATGCAATAAGAATATTGAAAGAAGAGGGATTTGATAATAGAAGTGAAAATTCAGGAGTGGCTCATTTTTTCGCCGAAACAATAGAAATAGCAAATGAGTTTCTTTCTCTTGGATTTTATATTTCTTTTTCTGGGGTCATCACATTTGATTTCAAAAAAGACAATCTTATTGCCAATATTCCAGAGGATAGAATATTGGCGGAAACAGATTGCCCCTATGTCGCCCCTGCCCCAAAGAGAGGAGAGAGAAATGAGCCGTTGTTTGTGAGATATGTTATTGAGAAGATTGCGGATGTGAGAGGTTGGGATTTTGATAAGGCAAATTCAATTATTTTAGAAAATACAAGGAGATTGTTCGGGCTGTGAGGTTAAATTTGACAAGTGTGATTATTTGTGATATAATGGGGTTGGCAGTTAAAAATAAAATAATAAAAAATAAAGGAGGATATCGTGGAAAATCTAAAAATTGTGGTCAAAAAAGACAGAGTTTTAATGAGGGGTAGCCAGATCATGACGACGGAAAAAATCGGCAATCCTGCTGAAAGCTTAAAAGAATTCTTTATTGGATTTCTTAATTCAAGGGATGCATTTGAAGTGTATTCTTTTCTCGAAGACCCGATTGCGAAAGAGATGTTTCGAGAATATTTCAATATTAATTTTGAATTCAAGGAAGATAAGGATGAGGATCCTGAGCATGGTGACGAGACCCCTATTCAGAAAATTCAGGTAGATAAGGATGTTGAGGTGCTTGAACAGAATGGAACTATTTCAAATTAACAAAAAATATATTAAAATATGATAAAATGAGGTCAAAATATAAGTTTTTTAAAAACAAATATGACAAATATAAAATTTTCTTTCAAGCATATATCAAAAAATAAGAAATTATTAAATAC
>JBFEPE010000027.1:0-5776 GCA_041550235.1 Minisyncoccia bacterium | reverse complement strand
CAAAATGAAAAAAGAAAAAGTCAAATTATTTTCTTCTATAAGTAAATGTGCTAATAGTAGAAAAAATATTAATTCCTAACCTTTTAAATGTCTAACCTCACATTCTCATTTCGGGCTCATTCTTGGATTGGAAAATACTATAGTTCCAATAAAGATTGATAAGTATCTATAGGAGCAATAAATTTGGTGTATAAATAATTAAATAATAAATTTTAAATTTTCTGTTGAGAAATAGTTTTTTGTTGATGAATATATTGATTAAGAAAAACTTTTCGCTAATTAAATAATTATAATCTTAATTAAAAAGTAATCTCAAAAGCGCGATTTACTCGCCCGCTTGAGCCAGTACATATTATCCCATTTTCCTGAGGAATCGGATCGCTATATTCAGCTCCATTTGTCATATCAGGAGAAGAAGCCTGCCCCTTGTTTAGGAGATACAATTGATGTTCAAGACATGATTCAGCAGCATATATTGCCTTTGTTGATTCGCCGGTAGATACAGATGCTCTGATATTAAATAGAACTAATCCACCGATAGTAATTGATAGGGCAAATGTGCTCATAAGGACAAGTGTTGTTATCAACATCACTTGTCCTTTTTGATTATATTTTAATTTATTATCCATAATGATTTATTGTTATTCATTATATCATAATAATTTTTAAAACATACTTTGAATTACGAAATAGGAGAATTATCCCCCCTCATCATTCCTTCCTTTTTCTTGTTATTAACATTCGAGACGGACATATATCTGCCTTGATTCCTTTTTGAAGCACAACTTCTCTTATACTATAAGATAATTTTTGAGAAGCTAAGTAAACATTGTTTTTTTAAAAAATTGTGGTAGAATGCGGATATATTAAATGATATGAAAATAATAATAAATGCTAAAAAAAGAGATAAAAAAGAAGGACTTTACTCATTGAGAAAAAGCGGATTTATCCCCGCTGTCCTTTATGGTCATGGAATTGAAAACATAAATCTATCCGTTCCGGCAAAAGAATTCTTATCCGCCTATAAAGAAGCAGGAGAAAGCACCATCGTGAGTTTAGATATTGATGGGGAAGATAGGGCGGTTATTATTCATGATGTTCAGATGGATTATATGAAGAATTTACCAAATCATATCGATTTCTACCAAATTAAGGCAGGCGAAAAAATGACTGCTGAAGTCTCACTCTTGTTTGAAGGGGAGGCACCAGCAGTAAAGAATTTAGGTGGTATTTTAGTAAAGACAATGTCTAAAGTTGAAGTAGAAGCTCTACCAAAAGATTTGCCTCATAATATAAAAGTTGATTTATCAAAATTAACCGAAATTGATTCAGTTATTCATATCTTTGATTTAGAGGTTTCTTCAGGGGTAAAATTCATTGCTCCAGCAAATTCTGTCGTTGCCTCAATATCGCAAGCGAGAGAGGAGGAGAAAGAAGAAGTAAAAGAAGAATCTTCAGTTGCAGATATTAAAGTAGAGGGAGAAGAAAAGAGAAAGGATAAGGAGAAGGAGAAGGAAGGCGAAAAATCAGAGGAGACAAAGAAATAAGATGAAAAAAATATTAGCAGTAAATATCGGCTCTGGCTCAGAAAAATATTCTTTCTATGATGAAGAAAGATTGGTTTGTTTTTCCCATTATGAGAAGGAGGGTAATAATTTTTTGGTGAGCAGAAAAATATTTAATCAAGAAAAAGATTTGCCCATTAAACAAAAAAGTGAATTATCAGAAGAGCAATTTAAAAATTCTCATAATTTAGAGATAAATTTTTTAAAGGAAAATAAAATAATAGAAAACGAAAATGAAATTTCGGCTATTTGTTTTCGTGTAGTTTGCCCCGGCAACTTCTTTTTAGATTCTGCAAAAATGATTGATGATGAATATTTAGAAAAATTAGAGGAGGGAATGAAATCTGCTCCGCTTCATATTGAGAGGACGATAAGCAAGATAAGGGAATTTAAAAAAATATTAAATGAAGTATTGTTTGTTGGAGTTTCTGATTCATCATTTTTTAAAAATATATCTGAAAGCAAAAAATATTATGCCTTGCCTAAAAAATTATCTGATAAATATGATATAAAGAGGTTCGGATATCATGGGCTTGCCGTAAAATCTGTTTTGAGAAAAATTGAAGACAAGAAGGATAAGAGGATAATAATTTGTCATTTGGGTAGTGGGTGTAGTGTGATTGCGACAAGAGGAGAGTTGCCAATTTCTGCCTCAATGGGATTTACTCCCTTAGAGGGCTTGATTATGTCATCTCGCTCTGGCGATGTTGATTTCGGAGCGGTATCATATTTGGCAAAAAAAGAAGGATTAGATTTTGATTCATTAAATAAATTATTGAATAAAGAAAGTGGTCTTTTGGGAATAGCAGGGACTAATGATATGAGGGAGATTATAAGGGGCAGAGATAAGGGGGATGATAATTCAGTTTTGGCTTTTGATATGTTTATTTCATCTGTGAGGAAATTTATTGGGTATTATTGTTTTGAAATGGGGGGAGTTGATATTATTGCTTTTTCTGGGATGATGGGGGAGAGGTCTGATATTGTGAGAGATGCTGTTTTAGAAGGATTGGATGATTTGGGTATTAGTATTGATGATAATAAGAATAGGGACATCACTGAAAAGAGCGGAGAGGGATTTATTGAGGATGATAAGAGTAGGGTTAAGATTGTTGTTGTGAAGATTGATGAGATGAGAGAAATGATGTTAGCAACATTGGATTTGATTTAGGTTTTTAGATTGATATTGGTGAAAAAATAATTATAATCATAATTATATATATGCGAGAGTAGTACAATGGTAGTACTCCTGCCTTCCAAGCAGAGGATGCGGGTTCGATTCCCGTCTCTCGCTCTTCGGGAATTCCGCCCGAGGTGGTACATCCGCCTCTGGCGGACTTAGGCGAAGCAAACCCGCCTTCGTTGAAACTTCGGCGGGCGAAGTAAAAATATGGAGAATAAAAAAATGATAATAATATATGGGGCACCGGGAGCTGGGAAGGATACCCAAGCAGAAAAAATAGCCGATAAATTCGGTTTTTTTCAAATAAAGACATCATCTTTTTTGAAAGATAAATTAAATGACCCCTCTCTTCAAGGCGACCCAAAAATAAAAGAAGAGAAGGAAAAAATGTCTCGAGGCGAACTTGTTGATGAGGGATGGGCGACCGAATTAGTTAAAGAAGAGGTTGAGAGAAGGGCGGATGAAAAAGGGCTGATTATGAATGGATTTCCAAGAACTCTAAGTCAAGCAGAAAAATCTTTGCTGGAATGGGAAAAATCTTTTGGAAAAGAAAATATAATAATTTTGAATATAAAGATAAAATTAGAAACAGCAGTGTTGAGAAATACCCAAAGAAAAGAATGTAAAAATTGCAATAAACTTTTCGGATATTTAGATAAGCAACCAAATTGTCCCGATTGCGGAGGCGATTTATCAGTGAGGATTGATGATAGCGAGGAAGTGATAAGGAATAGATTTAAAATTCAATATTCCCAAGTCATTGATGGGCTTTTTGGATTTTTCAATGATAGAGGATACAAAATATTAGATATTGATGGAGAAAAATTGCCAAGTGAAGTAACAGAGCAAATATTTAATTCATTAAATAAATAAAATGATTACCTTACCAAAAAAACAAGTGGCAATTGCACTCTTTGGACCCCCGGGTTCTGGGAAATCTACTCAGGCGAGGATATTGGCTGAAATTTTTAATTTGGAAAGATTTAATATCTCTAAATTGATAGAAAAAATTATTTATGACCCAAGAAAAAAGAATGATCCAATTATTCAAAGAGAAAGGGCATTATTTGAGGGAGGAAAACTTTTGACGGCAGAGTGGTTAAGAAGTGAGGTTATTAAAAAAAGAATAGAGCAAGTTTATAAAAATTTGGGCAATAGGGGAATAATTTTTTCTGGTGCTTTCAGAACAATAGAAGATACAAAATATTTACTTTCTGTTTTGGAAAAAAAATATGGCAAGAAAAATATTCACTTTATTATTTTGAAATTAAGTGATGAAACATCTATTTTTAGAAATAGCCATAGAAAAATTTGTGATTTAGGAGATGATAATTCCTATCCAATAATATATGATTCAAAAGAAAGGGGAGTGGATGAGTGCACAGAGAAAGGAGGTAAAATAAAAATTAGGACATTAGACTCAGAAGAGACTATCAAAAAGAGATTAGTTGAGTATAGAGATAAAACCATTCCCGTTTTTGATTATTTGAGGGGTATTGGTTTTGATTTATATGAGGTTGATGGTGAGGGTTCATTAGAAGATGTAAGCGGGGATTTGGAGAATATTATAAGAGAAAAAATTATAAGGGAATAAAAAAAATGATTAAATTAAAAACAAAAGAGGAAATAAAAATATTGAGAAAGGGTGGTAAAATTTTAAATAAGATAATCAATGAATTGATTGAAAAAATTCATCCCGGAATTTCTTCTAAGGAATTGGACTGGATGGCGGAAAATCTAATAAAAAAAGCAGGAGGCAAGCCCGCATTTAAAAATTATCGTCCTGATTTCGCTCAATCTCCATATGAAGCGACTATTTGTTTTTCGCCAAACAATGTGATTGTTCATGGAGTTCCTAATAGTTCATTGATTGAAGAGGGGGATATTGTGAGTATTGATATTGGAATGGAGTATGATGGATTATTTACTGATATGGCGAAGACGATTGGGGTGGGTAAAATAACACCTCAGGCAACAAAATTGATTGAAGCCACTAAAAAGGCGATGGCGATGGCGATTAAGGTTGCCAAGCCGGGGGCTCACTTAGGTGATGTTGGATTTGCAATAGAATCAGTTGCTAAAAAAAATGGTTTTGGAGTGGTGAGGCAACTCACAGGTCATGGGGTTGGATATAGTCCTCACGAAAGTCCTAATGTTAATAATTTTGGCAATAAGGGCAAGGGGGTTGAGCTGAAGCCAGGGCTTGTTATCGCTATTGAGCCGATGTTATCTGTTGGTTCTGGAGATATTATGGAATTATCTGATGGTAGTTGTGCTACTGATGATGGCTGTCTTTCCGCTCACTTTGAGCATACGGTTGCTATCACTGATAAGGGAAATATTGTCATCACAAATCCGTAATAAATTTAAATTAAATAAAAAAATACACTCCTGGTAGCAATCATCACGATGTGAGTGATGATTGCTACCGGAGCTTTTTCTAAAAAATTTTGTCAAAACAACTTTCACAGACAAGCAGGATAAATGGCAGGTATTAAACAGGGGTTCTTTCCTTCATTTTTCCTCCATTTTGGGAGACGGGCTGATTCATCAGCCCTTGGCCGGTTTTTCTTTTTTTTCCAAACCTTCGCCGGCACAAGTTAGCCGGACGAGACATGACATTTTACTAAAGCCTTCTTACATGGCTGTTAGTTATCGATCACAGGGGTTCTTTCCTTCATATTTCCTCCGTTTTGGGAGACGGCTGATTCATCATCAGCCTTTCGCACAGGTATTTAAAATTTTCCAACGTTATTACGGGATTATTACCGTTCCACTTGTTTTCCCTCAAGTGGCAGGGCTCTCCTTAAACAGGATGTCTTATTTTCATGGCTTATTCTCCGGTTTTTTTGGGTTTTTTTAGAGTATATTTATATTTATTTATTTTTAGTCTTGTCCAATACAAGATGAGCCCCAAATGAGTATTGATTACAATACAAAATGAGCCCAAAACAAGCCCATTTTGTAAAAAATGTGAGTTTAGACATAATAAAGGTTATGCATATCATTATGGAAAACTCACACCCAT
>JBFEPE010000026.1:0-6748 GCA_041550235.1 Minisyncoccia bacterium | reverse complement strand
TGTATAGATAAAGATGTTTGCTAAGTTTGGTAGCGATCATACAAGTATTGAGCAAACGCCAATCGTTTGAATTTTGTTTGTGAAAATATAAGTTTACTTTTTTAAAATATTAATATTATTAACTATTTTTGCTGGGGGAGTTTTTGTTTGTAATCCAAGCATCGTATTGGGTGGGGAGGAGCAGATGATAAACTTAATTATCAATGAACTTATGCCTAATCCAGAGGGTTCCGATAAGGAGGGGGAGTGGATTGAAATAAAAAACTTGAGTTCCTTTGAGATTAATTTGAATGGCTGGGCGATAGAAGATGAATCATCAAAAAAATATATTTTTGGGGATGAGACAATAGGGATTAATGAGTTTCTTGTATTAAAATATGAAAGGACAAAAATATCTCTAAATAATGATAGAGAATCAATCTCTCTTCTTTCTCCAAATAATCAACTCGCCTCAAAAATAGCATATTTCAAAGAAGCCAAAGAGGGGCTTTCTTTCTCAAGAAAAGAAAAAAATAATTGGCAGTGGGTAGAAATTGCTACTCCCGGAAAAGAAAATATTTTTCCAAGTAATAGCGATGATATTAAGGGTGTCGTCAATAATATTTCGCAGGAAAAACAAGAGAGGCAGGGGAAAAAAGATGCTTCTCTTGAGGGTAGCATAAATGATAATGGGGGATTTGATAATATCTTTAATCAAACAAGAAATGTGATTGGTTTAGCGATATTTGTTGGCTTAATTTTTGGCATTTCAGGAGCAATCCTCACAAGAAAGTATTTGGGCAAGAATAATAATCTTGATACCGAAGAAGACTAATATATCATTGCCAAATCATAAAAAAAGATTAGAATTTGAATAATATGGCGCATTCGTCTAGTGGTTAGGACGCCGCCTTCTCAAGGCAGTAACACGGGTTCGACTCCCGTATGCGCTACAATATCAAATACATCTTTTTTGTAGATGTATTTGATATTGTGAATGATACTTGGGGAGTCGAAGGGTATCTAAAAAAAGACAACTGCTTTTCTTTTTTTAGAACCCAGGCTTTCCGCCGAAGGCGGATAAACTACGGAGGAGCGGAGTATATTCACGAAGTGAATACGAGAGCGACGGGGGAGAAGGACTCCCGTATGCGCTACAAATAAATACGAATATGTCAAAGAATAAAATAATTTTTGAAATTAAAAAAAATTTTAACATAAGTGCTATTTATGCAAATAGAGTTTTTTCTTTAGCTTCTGATATAGATAAAAATAATATTATAAAAGTTGCCTCTAAGATTATTTCAGAAAAACCGAAGCCATTCATAAAATGGGTTGGCGGGAAAAGACAATTATTAGGACAATTCAAAATTATGAATTTATATCCACCCGAAAGATTTGATTCAAATAAAGCAACATATTTTGAGCCATTTATTGGTGGGGGGGCTGTATTTTTTGATTTGCTTCCTAAAAATGCAGTTTTATCCGACTTAAATAAAGAACTCGTTATTACTTATAATGTTATAAAAAATAATGTTGAAGATTTAATAAAATCTTTGGAAAAACATAAAAATGATAAGGAGTATTTTTTGGAAATAAGGTCTCAAAATGCCGATGATCTTTCTGATTTAAATATTGCTTCCCGATTTATATATCTAAACAAAACTTGTTTTAATGGCTTGTATAGAGTTAATAAGAAGGGGCAATTTAATGTTCCTTTTGGAAAATATGTCAATCCCTTAATTTGCGACAAAGAGAATCTTATAAAAGTATCAAAAGAATTACAAAGGGTTGAGATATTAAATCAGGATTATAAAGGAGTTTTAAAAAGTGCCACAGAGGGGGACTTCATATATTTTGATCCCCCATATTATCCAATAAATAGAACTTCTTCTTTCACTTCTTATACAAGCAAAGAATTTTTAAAAAAAGAACAAATAGAGCTCAGAGATGTTTTTGTAGAGCTTGCTAAAAGAGGTTGCTTTGTAATGCTTTCTAACTCTGACACCCCCTTTGTAAAAGGAATATACTCAGATATTAAGAACAAAAAAGTAAAAATTAATAAGGTTTATGCGGGTCGCAATGTAAATTCAAAAGCTTCCATGAGAGGAAAGATATCAGAGGTTTTGATTATTAATTATTAGTATGGCTAAAATAAGGGGCAAAAAAAATTCAATGATTTTTAATAAAAATGGCCACATACATAAACCTATAGGTATTTTTAGGATTAATGGATCTTTTATAATCGGTGTTTATTCTGGGAGCATAAGCAGATTAGATATAATTGTTAGATACAGGCAAAAAATAGATGGTATTTGGTCAAGAGTCAGAACTCCAAAGCATATACATTGGGCAGCGGATATTTTAATAAAATTAAATGAGGACAGAGATAAAACTCATGAGTTTTTAGATTTTTTATTGGATATGTGGAAAAAAGTAACTCCAATAAAAACAGAAGAACAACAGATTGATATTCTTGATATTGGAATATTGCTTAAAGATAGTGAAAATATGATTAATAGATATGATGAACTAAGTAAAAAAGGTGAATACAGTATTAAATTTTTAATTTTATTAGCTAAACTTTTAATGATACAAGAGAAAACAAATCTTGAATCGGCTTTTATGTTTGAGAATTTATTAAAAACTCTTCGTAGCAAAGGGGATATATTTTCTGTTGTTTCAGCAGCTTCATATAATGGAAGCAAAAATAAATAATTGATAATTTATAATTTAGCCTCGCACTCTCAATTTTTTTGAGAAATAAATTAAAACGGCATATTACATCTCCCCCTCGCCGTAGGCGAGGGGGAGATGTGAAGTTTTAAATTGAGATAAAATTAGTAAAAATATTATTTGTGGATATAATGAGGGAGTAAGGATAAGCGGGGAGGTGTCATTAGCAATTTGCTCTACATCTCACCCCACAATCTAAATAAGAAAAATAAAAAATTATGGAATTTACTCATTTACATATTCACTCTCATTATTCTTTGCTGGATGGACTGGCGAAGATAGATGGATTATTAGAAAGAGCAAAAGAATTGGGATTCTCATCAATTGCCCTCACTGACCATGGCAATATGTATGGAATCCCTCAATTTTATCAAAAAGCAAAAAAAATAGGCATAAAGCCAATATTGGGTGTTGAATTTTATTTAGCAAAAAGAAGCCGTCATGACAAACAACCACACATTGATAATAAAAATTATCATCTTGTTTTGTTGGCAAAAAATTATGAGGGATACAAAAATTTACTTCAATTAACAACCAAGTCTCATTTAGAAGGTTTTTATTATAAACCAAGAATTGATAAGGAATTATTGAGAGAGCATTCTGATGGATTGATTTGTCTTTCCGGATGTAATGCCGGCGAAATAGCCAGCCATATTGTTTCTAATCAAATGGATGTCGCTGAGGAAAAAATAAAAGAATATCTTGAAATCTTTGGAGAAAATTTTTATTTAGAACTAAACTATCATCCAAAAATAGAGGAAACAAAAATTTCTAAAGATGGGTTGATAGAATTAAGTAAAAAATATAATGTTCCAGTTGTTGCAACTTATGATACCCATTATATTTTACCAGAAGATGCCGATGCCCAAGATATATTATTAGCAATTCAAACAAATAATACCATTGACCAAAAAGAAAGAATGAGTATGAAGCAGGATGATTTTTCTCTCTGCCCAAAAGAAGTGATGGAAGAATTATACAAGGAGGTTCCATCAGCAATAGAAAATTCATCAAAAATAGCGGGATTATGCTCTGTTGACTTAGAGTTTGGGAAAAGCATTCTCCCTTCATTTAAAACCCCAAACGGATTTGAAAATAATGAGAAATATTTTATTTCTCTTTGCGAAGATGGTTTAAAGAAGAAAATAGGGGATAATCCAGAAAAAGAAGTTTTGGATAGATTAGAATATGAATTGGGGATAATAAAGAAGACCGGGTTTATTGATTATTTTTTGATTGTTGCTGACTTTGTTAATTGGGCAAAAAATCAAGGAATAGTTGTTGGTCCCGGAAGAGGTTCGGCCGCTGGCTCAATAGTTTCTTACTTATTAAATATCACGGAAATAAATCCATTAGAATATGATTTGCTTTTTGAAAGATTTTTGAATCCCGAAAGAATTTCAATGCCCGATATTGATATGGACTTTGCCGATACCCGAAGAGATGAGGTTTTGATTTATCTCTCGGAAAAATATGGAAAAAATAATGTTGCTCAAATCATAACATTCGGAACGATGGCTGCTCGGGCTGCTATTCGTGATACTGGTCGGGCATTGGGTATGAGTTATAGTTTTTGTGATTCAATCGCCAAGTTAATTCCATTTGCCCATACATTAGATCAGTCACTGGAATCAGTTGCCGAGTTGAAAGATTTATACAAAAAGGATGCCGAAGTGAAAAAATTAATTGACTACTCAAAAAAATTAGAGGGAGTTGTGAGGCATGCTTCTGTTCATGCTTGCGGAGCAATTATTACGAAATTGCCTCTCACAGATTATGTTCCGCTTCAGAGAGCACCTCAAAATCAAGACTCAATTATTGCTCAATATGATATGTATTCTGTGGAGGCATTGGGGTTATTAAAAATGGATTTATTAGGAATAAGGACTCTTACTACTATTGAAAATGCTTTGGAAATAATTGAGGCAATTCATAATAAAAAAATAGATATTTCCAATTTAGATATGGAAGATAAAAAAACATTTGAACTTCTTAGTAGGGCGGAAACGGTTGGAGTTTTTCAATTAGAAAGTGGTGGAATGAGGAGATATTTGAAAGAATTAAAGCCATCCAACTTAGAAAACATCATTGCTATGGTCGCCCTTTATCGTCCAGGACCGATGGATTTTATTCCAACATATCTTGCTCGAAAAAATGGCAAGGAGAAAATATCTTATCTCCACCCAAAATTAGAGCCAATTTTGGAAAATACATTCGGAATTGCCATTTATCAGGAACAAGTTTTGAGAATTGCCATAGATTTGGCTGGCTTTACTTATGGAGAAGCAGATGTTTTAAGAAAGGCAGTGGGTAAGAAAATAAAAAAATTATTAGATGAGCAGAAGGAAAAATTGATAAAGGGAATGATTAACAATAATATTGATGAAAAAAAGGCCCAAAAAATTTGGGATTTTATTGAGCCGTTTGCAAGATACGGATTTAATAGAAGCCATAGTGTTTGTTATGCATATATTGCATATCAGACCGCCTATTTAAAAGCAAACTATCCTTTGGAATTTATGGCCGCTTTAATGAATAATGAGGCAACCGAAGTTGAGAGAACGGCTGAACTAATATCCGAATGTAAGAGGATGGGGATTGCAGTCTTGCCTCCGAATATAAACGAAAGCTTTAAAAAATTTGGTGTTATCAGAGAGAAAAATTCTATAAGATTTGGAATACAAACAATCAAAAATGTTGGTGAAAATATTAGCAAGGCAATTGTAGATGATAGAAAAAAGAGTGGCAATTTTAAATCAATGAAGGAGTTCTTAGAAAGAATTGGGCACAAGGATTTAAATAAAAAGTCTTTAGAGAGTTTAATAAGGTCAGGTGCTTTTGATGAGTTTGAGGAGAGGGGATTGCTATTTGAAAATGTTGATGAACTTTTGAGATATAATAGGGATGCTAAAAGTTCTCAAGCAAATCCTCAAATAAGTCTTTTTGGAGATGATATTAATTTTCCTCCCTTGAATTTGATAAAAACTGAACCAATTTCGCCTAATGTGAAACTATCTTGGGAGAGGGAATTATTGGGTTTATATATTTCCGACCACCCATTGAATTATTGCAAGGCAATAAATGAAAAAAATAGTTTTTGGCCAATAGATAAAATTGATGAAAAATTGGTCGGCAAGAAGATAAGGGTTTGCGGAATAATTTCTGATATAAAGAAGATAATTACAAAATCTGGGAAGCCGATGTTGGCAGTGAATCTGGAGGATAAGACGGGGCAAATGGAAGTTGTTGTTTTTCCAAAGACATTGGAGCAGTCTTCAGAAAAATGGGAGAAGGATAATATAATAATTACCACTGGGAGGGTTGATAAGAATAATGGCGAGTTGAAGGTTATTTGCGAGAATGTGAAATTAACTAGCTAATTTTGCTTTTGAAAAATAAAAAATAGGACAGAGGTCGCTTTTTCTCAAAGCAACATGTCCAACGATAACGAGGGCAATTAATAGCCAAGCATTTTTAATCTTTTTCCTTACTATTTTCAGGTGGATTATAAAAAATGTAATCATTACCCCTATTATGAATTGCCCACATATCTTTTTCTAAAATCATTTGGCCGAGATGGCTGAGATCTTTTTCTTGTTTGGTTATGCGCCTTTGTTCATTGTAAGCCGATATGACAAAAGTAAGGATAAGCATCATCATGGAAATCCATAAAAAGGCAACAATCCTTCTAATAATCCTGTTACTGGTAGTAATCTCATTAAAAGATCTTTTTTGTTTCATTTTTTCTCCTTTTTTTGTTAATTTATATTAGCGATAATCGTGATTATCTAATGGTATTATATCATAGAGGAATAGATTTGTCAAATTTTGAAAAACAAAAAAACTGATGCCGAAAATAAAAATCGACATCAGGATTATTATTTGCTTCTTAATTGGAACTATTTCAAATTAACAAAAAATATATTAAAATATGATAAAATGAGGTCAAAATATAAGTTTTTTAAAAACAAATATGACAAATATAAAATTTTCTTTCAAGCATATATCAAAAAATAAGAAATTATTAAATACC
>JBFEPE010000025.1:0-7476 GCA_041550235.1 Minisyncoccia bacterium | reverse complement strand
TGGAGCCACTCTTGATGGAAATGACTATATTTCAAAAGTTAAAATAACTCATACTGATGACTTTGGACAAATATTTGATAATGAAAACATTTCTCCAAATATTTTATACAAGTATGTTAAACCATATACTCCGCAGGCTCCAGTATTAAGTAGCCCTATTACAAATAAACTCACAATTGATGCTGTTGCTAATTTGAATGAAGCGACTGATTTAGAATATGCGATAAACGAAACAACCACAGGAAACTATGTTCAAGCGGATGGAACTTTGGGAGCTTCGCCAGTTTGGAGGACTGTTCTTGATTGGAGAGGCACGATAGTTACCGGATTATCTTCCCCTGTCGCTAACTATATTTTTCGAGTGAAATCACGAAACATCAGCGACCCACTTGATGCTGCTTCAAGCGAAAGCGATTATTCGCCTACTGCTCAAATAACAAATTCTGCTCCAACTATCACGATAGATTCTGCCTCTCAACAAGAAGGGACTCCGAATTATACAATAATAAATTACACAGGAAGTGATGGGCAGGCGGATGTAAATAGTTTGGCGGTGTATGAATATTCTACTAATACGACAAGTTGGTTTCAGATGACAGAGAGATCTGGGGTTGGTTCTGATGGAATTTCTGGATTAGTATTTAGCACAAGTGGGAGTAGTTTTGTGCTTGCTTGGGATAGCGGAACTGACTTGGCAGGAGTAGAAGACCCAACCGTTTTTGTCCGATTGCAATCAAGCGATGGAATAGCCAATAGCAATTTAGATACTTCTTCTTCATTCTTGATAGATAATTCAAGTCCGACGATTGATAATATTATTGTGAGTCAAGCTCCGGGAACGGAGCAGATAATTGTTCAATTTGATTTAAATGACGGCTCGCCTATAAATAATTTTGTAGAAATTGATATATCTGAAGATGGTGGATTGATTTGGGGTGTTGCCACTACAACTGCAGCTGGTGATGTTGGAGGCGGTGTTAATGCTGGTATGGGTTGTATTATCACATGGGATGCCGGAACAGATTTTGGCGGGCAGGAGCAGTCAGATATGGTTATTAGAATAAAGGCAACTGATTCTTATGGAAATGAAGGTAGTTTTTCATCGTCAGAAAATTTCACAGTTGATACGGCTAATCCAATAGTATCAAGTATTTTGGCGATTCAAAATATTGGCGAGACAATCATAGATGTTTCTTATACTCTTTCCGATATTTCTGATGCTGGGCATTTTGTTGATTTTGATGTTTCTGAGGACGGAGGTGCTACATGGGCAGTCGCCACAACTACATCTTCAGGTGATATTGGAGGGGGTATAACGACTGGTTCAAAATCTTTTAATTGGGGAGCAAAGACAGATTTTGATGAGCAAAGTCAAACAGATATGAGGGTTCGGGTGAGTTCTTTAGATTTTTACGGACATCAAGGAGATTACACGGAGTCATCAAACTTTTCTGTTGATACGGCCAACCCTATCATTTCAAATGTATTGGCGACTCAAAATATTGGAGAAAAAAACATCACAATTACATATAATTTAGATAATGCAGTGAGTTTCTTTGTGACAGAAATTGATATATCTAATGATGGAGGAAGCACTTGGTCGGTTCAAGATACAAGTGTAATAGGAGATATAGATTTAGTTATTGCTACTGGGTCAAAGATAATAGTGTGGGATGCCGGAACAGACTTCAATGAGCAGGAGCAATTAGATATGAGGGTTAGAATAAGAGCAAGAGATTTTTATAATAATCAAAGCAATTACACAGAATCAATAGATTTTTCTGTTGATACCAATGGCCCATCAGGATTGAATAATTTGTCAGTATTTTCTGCTACTAATACATCAGTTACATTGAATTGGTCTGCTGGAATTACAGATATAAGTTTTAATCATTATGAATTATGGCGAGGAGATTCTCTTGATGATGTGAATAATAGAACAGGAACAGCGATTGAGTGGGATAATGGTGATGATTCAAATTTGACTGACATAAATACTATTTCTACCGTCATCACGGGCTTGCCAATAATTGAAGATGATTACTTTGTTAAGATTTGGGCGATAGATGATTATGGAAATGAATCTACCATTGATGCAATAAATATATTCCAGCCAGTTGCTCCGTCTCCATCCCCATCTCCATCTCCGTCTCCTGAAGAAACTGCTCCACCAACAGAGGGTGGTATAAGCGGAATTATTCCTCCTGATATAACCCCACCAGTGAGACCGATACTTTCTCCAATAAGTAGCCCAACTGATTCTATCGAGATATTAATTTCAGGACTTAGCGAATATGATTCAAGAGTTGATTTATATGATAATGGGGTATTTGTGAAAAGTTTAGATTCTCTTGCTGATGTTAATGGGAGATTTAGGGAGAGAGTATTTTTTGGAGCAGGAGAGCATCTGTTATCAGTGAGAGCGGTTGATGATAGCGGAAATGAGAGTGATTTCTCAGAGGTAGTTAAATTTATTATTGATGTCGCCCCTCCTTCTTCGCCAATAATATTATCCCCTGAAAATAATGAAGAAATTTCTGATGAAACTCCTCGGTTAGTAGGATTGGCTGAAGAATTTTCTCAAATAGAAATTATTTTGGATGGAGGGCGAGTATTTAAGACGGCAACTGATGAGAATGGAGGATGGAGTTTTATCTTGCCAAGCGATTTCTCATTGGGATTAGGCAGTCATATCTTTTCCGTGAGGGCGATTGATAAGGCGGGGCAAAGAAGTTCTGAAAATATTTTAGAAGTGAATGTTGTTCCTCCTGCAATAATTGATATTCCGATTGCAGGCGGAGAAGAGGATTTATTAGAATCGGCTAAAATAATAAGGGAAATATCTGAGGCAACGGAATTGCCCGGTGTTCCAGCTCCAAAAGTAGGAAGTATTGAACCGAGAGTTGAGCCGATAGGCAAAGATAATATTATAGAATTTTCTGGAACTGCTTTGCCGGAAGAGAATGTTATTGTTTATATAAATAGTGAGGAGGCATTGATTTATCGAACAAAGGCGGATGTTGAGGGAATTTGGAGAATCAATCACTCGCAGGATATTGTGGAATTGGCTCCGGGAGAGCATTCAATATTTGCTATTAGTTTCTATCCAGCAGCTAAGATTAAGAGTCGTCCGGGTGAGGTGAGTTTATTCACGGTTGAGAAGAGTCTTTGGGTAGCGGCTTTCCAAGTGCTAAATCTCCCAACGACGATATTCACCCTTCTTGTTCTATTAGCAACAATGTTCTGGTTGTATAAGTTAAGAGCAGGCAATTCAAGTTCCAAAGAGATGGTTTATTAGAGGCGAAGGGTTTTATTATTAAAAAAGGGGCTGGAGATATTGCAATCGCAATCACAATACTTCAGCCCTGATTATAGATTATAAATCATCTTGGATGTCCCAATATTCTTTGATAATGGCTTTCGTTATTTTACATATTCTTTTTCTTTCAAAATTTTTAATTTTAGGTGTTGTTTCTATTACTCTTTCTGAATCTTCAAAAGAAAAGAAAAGATTTGGACATCCTCCCCATATTTGTAGGGAAGCATCATTTTCAGAATATGTTTTCCATTTTTTTTCAGTTTTATCATAAACTTCTATTATATAACTAGGATCATCAGATATATCCATTTTTGTACCTCCTGCAACCCATTCTCCATAAAAATATATATTTGTCAAATTGGATAATAAAAAAGGGAGTGAGGGAGGATTAGATTCTAATCTTATCCCCTCACTCCCTTGATAAATTATTGGCTCAATGATAATGCCACCCATTTTTTAAAAAATAATAAACCCTTGCCCTTGAATAACTTTAGCCATTCTTCCCGCCGACATTTGAATTTAATTTTCTTATAGATCCTTATCATTGCCTTTTCTTTTTTTCTTCTGCCACTAGATTTAACGAAGAGATGATTTGTTCTGATACCGTCTTCTCCAATTTGGAATATCCCAATAACATATCTTACTTTGGATTTAGGCTTAGATTTAGGTCTATATGGGGATGCATATATAAATATACATTTGGGACCATATTTTTTATAATAGTCTCTAGCAATACCCATGATTGCCTCCTATTGTTGGTTTTCTGCCCCTATCTTATCATAAAAATATATATTTGTCAAATTGGATGATGCTCTCTTTGTCACCCCCGCCTGAGGCGGATGTGCCACCTCTGGCGGGGAATAAAAAGAGGGCGGGGGGATTTCTCATTCCCTCGCCCTCGAATATTTGAATGCCTTTATTTTTATTTTTCGAATATTATTCTAATTGGATGACCTTCTTCAAAAAATAACTGATTTTTGGATGTCAGAAAATGAATCAATGCTTGAATTGGATTTTCGATAATTTCTTCTGTTTTTAATTTTTCTTTAACCCCATCTTTTTCAATTTCCATTGAGACAAGGTATGGCTTCAGGTTGCCCTGACTGGCATCAAGAATTGTTTTGTCCAAAAAGACCCTTATTACTCTTTCCTCTTGCTCTTTCTGCTCGTCTTCTACTGATTCCGACAACCATGAAAAGTCAATAAGAATTTCTCTGCCTGAAAAATTATGCGCTATTGGATGTGCACAATGTATTAAAAAATCAATAATACAATGCAATGGGCCACGAAGATTATCTCTTATAAATCTTTTTCTTTTTGATTTCGATCCAAATATTATTACTGCTTGATACATATCTAATCCAGCGACATATCTTTTTCTAATAAACAATTTGACCATTTTGTACCTCCTGCAACCCATTCTCCATAAAAATATATATTTGTCAAATGCGTGCGATGACACTCTCTTTGTCACCCCCGCCTGAGGCGGATGGGAATGACAATAAAGAAGCAGACAAGAGAGAAGGATTCTCGTATCCCGCTCTCTTGTCTTAAGCCCTACCATATTGGTCTTATTAAGTGTTTGGTAAAAAACAACTTTTTTGCTATTATTGGTTTATAATATAAAAATTATTAAAGTATTTGGTTTATTAAATAAATATGGGAACAAAACAATCTTTATATAAAGCGAATAAGATAAAAGATGATGAGTTTTATACTCTTTATGAAGATATTGCCAATGAGGTTTCTCATTATAAAGAGCAATTAAAGGGCAAAAGAATTTTATGTCCTTGTGATTGGGATGAAAGTTATAATGGTGAAATTGTTTATAAGGAACAAGGGTTTATCAGCCCGTCTAATTTATTTGATTCTGGTGGGGCAATTAAAAAAATAGATATAAGGGCTTCCAAAAAAAAGATAGAGAAAGATTCGTCTTTGATTAAGTGTAATTTTGTAAAATTTTTGGTGGCTCATGCTGATACTTATGGCATAAAATCAATTTCTGTTAGCGGGTATAACCCATCTAATGGCGAGGGAGTGAGATTTCAAGATGTTGATTATTCAAATTATGATTTAGTTATAACAAACCCCCCATTTAGCCAGTTTAGAGAATTTATTGATACGATGTTTAAAAATAATATGGAGTTTTTAATAATTGGTCCGCTCACGGCTATAACATATAAAGAAGTTTTTGAGCACATACAAAAAAATGAAATGTGGCTTGGATATGCCAAACAATTATCAGGTTTTAGATTGGCAGATGGAACAGAATTGCTTTCAAAAAATCCGGAAGGATCAGTTTCTAGGTCTTGTAAGTGGTATACAAATTTAGATGTTTCTTATAGACATGATAAAATGATATTGACGGAGGATTATAGCCCCGAAAAATATCCAAAATATTATAATTATAATGGCATAGACATAAATAAAACAAATAAAATCCCATATAATTATAATGGCGAAATGGGTGTTCCAATAACATTTTTGCAAAAATTTAATCCAGATCAGTTTGAAATAATAGGAAAGGGTGTTCAAGTTGAAAAAACAATAAGGTTTAAGGGTGATAAGGCTACACTTTGGATTGAAAAAGATGGAGAGCCATTTAAGGCCCCATTTGAAAGAATCTTAATAAAAAACAAAGAAGTAATTAAAAACAAAAAATAATATGAATATAAAAACTTTATATGAACAACTTAGGGACGGGAAAATAATTAGCGATATAGAACTCCAAAGGGAGATTGTTTATGATATTGAAAAGCAGATGTTGGTTATAGATAGCATTGTCAATGGAATCCCATTGCCGGCTTTTTATTTTTGGAAAAACAATGACGGAATTTTGGAAGTATTGGACGGCAAACAAAGAATAGAGGCCATCAGAAAATTTATTGAAAACGATATCCAATATCAAGGTAAAATATGGAAGCAGTCTGGTAAAATTCAAGATAAAATAAACAATACCGAACTTTCAATTATTATCTGCGAGGGCAAAGAACAATTAAAAAGGGAAATATTCAGAAGAATTAACACATTAGGAGTGCCACTCTCTCCTTATGAAGTGCTAAATGGTCTTTTCCACGGCGAATATTTAAGGGGTCTGACAATTTATGTCGGAAATGATAGAGATGCCATAAAAGTTTTTGGGTCGAATAGCCGAGGCAAAAATCAATACAAAATATTGAGATTATTGATGGATTTAAAAGGATCGCCAAGAGATACCCAAACCATAAATGATTATGTAAATGGCAATCAAAAAAATTCTTTTGCCGACGATCAAAGAGAAATTAGCAAATACATAAAATTTGTTAGGGAAATTTTTGAGGATTACGGGCAGTTAGATATTTATTTCAATTTAGCGAGAAAATACTTCAAGGATTCTGTTATATGGAAACAAAATAAAGACGAAATCAATTCTCGCGTTAAAAGATATTTGAGAAGCGATGATGCTAAATTGACCAATAAATCAAAAGAAATAGAAGATATTATTCAAGCCGTTGTGAATAATATCAGTGTTGATAATAAAAGATTATTTTCAAGCGATGACAAAAAGGAATTTTTAAGAAAGAAGAAGCCGAATAAGGATAACAAATATCAATGTGCCGGTTGTAAAAAGTATTTTTACTCGGAAGAATTGACAATGGATCATATTGACCCATGGAGTAAAGGTGGAAGAACTGAATTATCAAATGCTGAATTATTATGTCGCCCCTGCAATATTAAAAAAGGTAATAAGATTTAAGCTTTTTAAATCAGCCGAAAAGACAACTGGTTGTCTTTTCGGGGTTCTTGTTTTTAGATTAATTATAAAGATTGATGATAAAACATAAGGTGCTCTTTGCAGGGCACCTTATATATTTTTGCTTATATTTCTATGGATTCAAGTGGTAAATATTCGAAATATCCACAGAGAGGCTTTTCAATTTCTACTCTGAATTTTTCTCCCTCCATTCTTTCGGCAAAATACTTGACATTCGAAATAGGGACAAAGAATGGCAAGGGGGTTTCACCATCAAGATAAACAATGGAACTATTTCAAATTAACAAAAAATATATTAAAATATGATAAAATGAGGTCAAAATATAAGTTTTTTAAAAACAAATATGACAAATATAAAATTTTCTTTCAAGCATATATCAAAAAATAAGAAATTATTAAATAC
>JBFEPE010000024.1:0-7739 GCA_041550235.1 Minisyncoccia bacterium | reverse complement strand
TCTTTCTCAATGCCAGCAAGAATGTTCAGGAGGAGATTGCCAAGCTGATTCTGAAATAGATTGTTGGACAAACTACGACTCCGAACAATGTATTGGATTGATTGATGAAGACCCAAGCCCAAATGCAGTTCTTTCTACAAATTCAGCAGGATGCTCTAATGTTTCATCTTGTCTTTGGGAAGTAGAAGGTCATCCGGAATACACCAAGAATGATTGCTCTCCTCTTTCTTTTGGAGATGACCCTGGAATATATACAGCAAAACTCACAGTTGTAGATACAAACAATAGCATATTTACTGATACTCAAGATGTTGTTATTCAAGATATTTCAGAACTCACTTGCAACTTTGTTTGGAGCCCGAAAGAAATAAAGGTTAATACTGAAATTACATTCTTTGATAGATCACTCACTCCAAAGGATTCAGAAGTTAATTCTTGGAATTGGGAGTTTGAGGGAGCTGATATCTCATCATCAAATATTCAAAATCCAGTTGTTGTATTCTCTAATACGGGAAGTAAGTCGGTGTTATTAGAAGCAGAGAATAGCATCGGAGAATCCTGCTCTCTTTCATTAGACATTGAAGTGAAATCTATTAGACCAAGTTGGGAGGAGGTTCCTCCGAGGTAGGGGAAATTCTGTTTGCTATTCAATTTTTTCTCTCCCCCGCCCCTTCGGGGCGGGGGAGCGGATTTATAATCAAAGGTCAATTAATTAATTTTTCTATAAAATTATGAATAAAAAAGGCTTTATAAATATTATCTTAAATTTTTAAGTTATTTATCGTATTAGATTAATATCATCAACTTTTAGATTTAATAAATAATGGGAATATCAAATCATTTCTTAAATTAAATAAAATTATATAGTTAATAAATCCCCTCGCCTTTGCGAGCGAGGGGATGGACGACAAATTATTATCAAAAATATGTTGGATATAAATAAAATAAGAGAAAATAAGGAAGAAATAAAGAAATCTCTCTTGAAGAGAATGAGAGAAGAGGATTTGAATTTGGATGAGATATTGGAAATTGACGACAAAAGAAAAGAGATAATTCAGTCAGTTGAATTATTAAAGGCAGAAAGAAATAAATATTCACAAACAAAGCCAGATGAAGAGATAATAAAGAAGATGAGAAATGTTTCTGATGAAATAAAAAAATTGGATGAGAAATTAAATAAGACAGAAGAAACTTTAAAAGAAAAATTATCAAAAATTCCAAACATTGTCGCCGATGATGTTTTGGCGGGAGGAGAGGAAAATAATAAAGTCATAAAAGAATTTGGAGAAAAGCCAGTCTTTGATTTTGAGCCAAAAGACCATGTTGAATTGGCAACATCTCTTGGAATGGTGGATTATAAAAGAGCGGCTAAAATGTCCGGCTCTGGATTTTGGTGTTATACAGGAATAGGAGCATCATTAGAATGGGCTCTAATTAGTTATTTTATAGATTTCCATAGAAGCAACGGATATAAATTTATAATCCCCCCATATCTTTTGACTGAGGAATCAGCATACACATCAGGGCATTTGCCAAAATTTAGAGATGACTTGTTTTGGACTGAGGATGGTAAATTATGCCTCAATGCCACTGCTGAAATGATGATGGGAAATTATCATAAGGATGAAATTTTAAATGAAAAAGATTTGCCTATGAAATATTTTGCTTTCGCTCCAAGCTTCAGGAAAGAGGCGGGTAGTTATCGAAAGGAAGAAAGGGGAATGATAAGAGGGCATCAGTTTCATAAGGTTGAGATGTTTATATTCTCTTCGCCTGACAACTCATGGGACATATTTGATGAGTTGGTGAAAAATGCTGAAAAACTTGTTGAAGGATTGGGGCTTCATTATCAGTCTTCTCAATTGGCGGCGGGCGATGCTTCATCTGCTATGGCAAAGACAATAGATATAGAGGTTTGGATTCCGAGTATGAATGTTTATAAGGAGGTTTCTTCTGTCTCAAATGCATTGGATTATCAGTCTAGAAGAGGGAATATCAGATATAGAAATAGTAAGAGTGGTAAGAATGAGTTTGTTCATATGTTAAATGGTTCGGGGTTGGCAACAAGTCGCTTAATTCCGGCTATTTTAGAGCAGTTTCAACAAAGTGATGGGTCAATAAGAATACCAGATGTTCTCAAGAAATATATGGGTTCTGATTTTTAGATTTTTATAATTATATAGTATTGCATAAATAAAAATCCCTCTATATTTAGAATATAGAGGGATGAAGAGAAAAATATCAAGATAAAAACCTTATGCCAATTCCACAACAGCACCGGCTTCCTCCAACTTCTTCTTCAATTCCTCGGCCTCTTCCTTGGAAGCCCCTTTCTTTATTGGCTGAGGTGCTCCATCAACAATATCCTTTGCCTCTTTCAATCCTTGACCAGTGATATCCTTAACTGCCTTTATTACTTGAACCTTTGAAGATCCTGCATCTTTCAAAATAACATCAAAAGATGATTTTTCTTCTGCTCCTGCTTCACCAGCACCAGCTACAGGTCCAGCTGCAACTGCTGCTACTGGAGTAGCAGAAACTCCAAATTTTTCTTCAAGTAGTTTAACTAATTCAGCCAACTCTACTACGGTTAGTTTCTCAATGCTCTCTACCAAATCTTTGAATTTAGCAGGAACCTCAACTTCTTTTTTCTCATTTACTTCTTTTTCTTCTGCCATATTTTTGAAAAAATTATAATTATTTATTTCGACTTTGATATTTGATCTAATGCGACCACCAATTTAGATATATTACCATTCAAAACAGCCACTAATCTTTGAGGCAATGAATTGAATACTGATAATAATTGGGAAAGTAGAACTTCTCTGGAAGGCAATTTTGCCAAAGATACAATATATTCGGGTGTGACGAAATTATTTGAAATAATGCCTCCTAATATCTCAAACTTTTCCTTATTTTTTTTGGAAAAATCAAATGCTTTCTTTGAGATAATTGCCCCCTCTTCGGGAGAGAATATCATTGCTACTGATGCAGGGAAAGAATAGACATCTACATTATTTATTCCTGATGAAATCAATGCTCTTTGAGTGAGTGTTTTTTTTAGAACCTTCATCTCAATTCCTTCTTTTTTCATTTCTTGACGAAGCGAGTTTGATTCTTCTACCCCTAATCCAGTAAAATCAACCATCAAAATTGCTTTTGATTTTTTTATTTTTTCAGTGATATCGGAAACTATTTTTATTTTTTGTTCTTTTGTAATCATATTATATTAAAGAAGCGGGGGGTAATTAAAAAAGCGGGATAATAATAAACCGCTAGACGAGAAGCAAATGCTTCTTAATTCATCTCAAAAGGAATTATCTCTTTTTTGGCGAGAACCTTTTTTCTACGATTTATATTTTTATTATATATATATTTAAATCCTTGTCAAATTTGATTATTAAAAATAATCAGAGAAGTCGCCCCCTCTGATTTAATAAAATCAACTCTTGTTCTTGTTATATCGATTTCAAAACCTTCTCTACCTTCTCTACTATCATCTCATGGATTTTTTCTTTGGGAATTCGCTCGCCATTTGAAGCACAACAATTTATCCTAACCCAATTCTCATTTGTTTTGCATAACTGCTCGGCACTCATAATGCTATTTTTCAAATACTCATCATCTTTTTCGACGACATCAGGATTTCCTCTGCCGTTTATTGATTTCTTTGACATTTCAAAAGGGATGGACAAATAAATCACAATATCCGGTTTTGGCAATTTAAATAAGTCAAATTCTAGCCAGTCCAAGAACTTTAAGAACTTAATTCTTTTTTTAGTATCCTCTATTTTTCCTCCCTGATGAATTTGATTGGCGGGGGTGTATCTATCTGCCAATATTACATAACCATTTTTAACCCACTCTAATAATTTATTTTTTGATTCAAGGCGGTCAGCGGCATATGGCAAGGAAGCAAGAACTGGTTCCATGTTGGCGAAATCTCCATGCTTACCATCAAGGCATTCTCTTATATAC
Source organism: Minisyncoccia bacterium (assembly GCA_041550235.1). Lineage (GTDB taxonomy): Bacteria > Patescibacteriota > Minisyncoccia > UBA6257 > JAAZHW01 > JBFEPE01. The sequence goes on along the minus strand of JBFEPE010000024.1, from coordinate 3,761 downwards.
CTTCCAAAATAATTCTTTTTGTATTGAGGAAACTTTATGCTTTTTATTTTTTTCCCCAATTTTCCCAGTGCCTTATTTAACAATTCTATTTGAGTTGTTTTTCCGGCTCCATCAGGACCTTCAATTACTATTATTTTACCCTTTTTAATTTTCATTTTTAACCTCCTAAAATTTACTGCCCTCAATATATCACATTATTTATTTCCGTCAAATTTTTTAAGGCGGGCGGGGAGGAGGGACCACTTCATAAATAGGGTGATTTGTGTATAATCAAGAGATATAATGGTATGGCTTAATTGAGGAATTATAGAGCATTTGCGAACCCCAAATCCCATAACAATATTGACTTTTTTTCGTTATATATTATGAGTGATAAAAAAAACAATGAAAATGAAATAAAAGGGTGGGTAAAAAGGGCTAAAAATGGCGAAACAGAGGCATTTGGTTTTATCTATGACTCATATTTGCCAAAGATTTATAGATTTATACTAATTAAAGTGAGTAATAGGGCAGATGCCGAAGACTTGTCTCAAAGAGTATTTATGAAGGCATGGGAGTCCATTCCAAAGTTTGAGGATAAGAAAGTTCCATTTTCAGCATGGCTTTATAGAATAGCCCGAAATTCAGTAATTGATTTTTATCGCACAAAAAAATCATCATCAGAATTAGAGGAGAATTTGTCAGTGGGTGACGACCGGGCGACATTAGACGATAAGATATTATTGGACCAGTCAGGTGAAAGAATATTATCAGCGATTAATTATCTAACCGACGACCAAAGAGATATAATTGTCCTTAGGTTTATAGATGATCTTTCATATAAAGAGATTGCGAGCATTATGAATAAGACATCGTCTGCTCTAAGAATATTGCAACACAGAGCAATTAATAAGTTAAGAAAAATTTTAGACAAAGAATTATTTGATTAATAATTTTTAAATAAAAAATCTCTCCTCGCCCGCCTTCGGCGGACAGGCATGACAAGAAAGAATTAGCAATAACAAAAAAATAAATTTAAAATAATAAGATAATCAGTAAAATATGAACAAGAATGAAATAAAAAATAGAATAAAGGGATTAGAGGCGATTCATCCTTCCAATGAATTTAAGGAAAGAGGAAGGATGGATATATTAGAATTTGTCTCAATGACAAGACAAGAAGAAATCCAAAAAGAAAAATATGGATTGAATTTTGGTTTCTTTTTCACCAAAACAGCTCTTGCTTTTTCGGCAATCGCAATAATGATTGTTGTCGGTTGGAATTTTACATTATCTCCAACAAAAGATAATATCAGCAAGCAACCAATAATAAAGCAGGAATTAGCAGATATAGAAAATAGTTGGTATCTCACTGATATCTCTCCTTATTTGGAAAGTATATTTCAAGTGAGTGCAGATGATAAGGCGAGCAATGAGCAAAAGGTAGTGAGAGCAGACAATGGGGGATCTGTTGTAGAAAAAAAAGTGAGTGGCGATGATTTGAGAAGAGAAATAATAAATGAAGCATTGAGATTGAATCAAATTGGTGGCTCTTTGCCGGCATTGGATGGTGGAGATGAGGAATTAGATGAGATAATAAATAAATTAACGATATAGTTTTAATATAATATGAGTAGTTTAATTAAAAGAAGTATTAATTTTTTGCTTGTGATGGCGATAATCTTATCGCCCTCTGTTTTTGTTTTGGCTGAAGAGGGTGATTTTATTCAAATTCAAACAGAAAGATTAAAGGAGGATTTAAAAAAATTGGAATCAATGAAATTATTGGAGGGTGATTTGCAAAATGTTGAAAATGAAGTAGCCCTTCGTCAGAATGCTTTATTTACAATAATTGATATTTCTCTTCGGGAAAATTTGGGATTATTGGAGATGATAAGAAATATTAATTTGAGTGAAAAAATTTACTCTCAATTAGAATGGCTGATTTCAAAAGACAATGATTGGTATCAAGATTTTATTTTAGAAGTAAATGTTTCTTATTTCGTGGGCAAGTTGAAATTATTGGCGACTGAAATTCAGGAACATCGTAATAGCATAGAGGGATTATCAGTGCGAAGATTGATAGGAATGGTTGTTGCATTAGAGGGGCTAAAGGCACAAAAAACGGCTCAAGAGAGATGGGAATTTTTAAATCAAGAGATGATAGATAAGGATTTTTCTGGAGAGAAATATGATGAAGATTTCTCTTTATTGGATGAGGCGAGCGATGAGATTGATTCGTCTTATCAGTTGATAATAAGTAGTCAGTTGAGATTAGAAAAAATGTCAAGACCAGAGGATTTAGAATATGCGAGAGAATGGCTCACGAGGTCAAATCAATCGCTAATGCGAGCTTATGGAATCTTCAATCTATTAGCCGAAAATTTGTGATGATATATGTGTCGTTGCCGCTGGCTTAGGCGAAAGCCTTTTTTTATTTTTGCTTGTCTTTTCGTATCAATATGATACGATTATAGTATCTAAATGATACGATTATGACTAATTTAAGCCAAAGAAGTAGAGATATTCTATCAATCCTCATAAAAACAAGAGACTCTCTATCTTCCTCACAAATTCATTCTAATATCATAAAATCAGGTGGTGATGTTTCTTTGGTTACAATTAAGAGGGTTATATCAGCATTGCTTAATAAAAAATTATTGAAAAAAATTGGATTGGGTCGCTCAACTTCTTATTCCATTGGTAGTTTGGGTAGGATTTTTTCTGATATTGATTATCAAAAATACTGTGAAATTGAACCGGATAATCGCTATGGGCTTAAGGGATATAATTTTGAATTATTTCCATCATTTCCTTTTGATATTTTTTCAAAAAAAGAATTAGATTTTTTAGAAAATGCGACTCAAGAATATAAAGATAAGACAAGGGACTTGCCGGAAGCTATTAGGAAAAAAGAATTTGAAAGATTGACTATTGAGCTTTCTTGGAAATCATCAAAGATTGAGGGGAATACATATACATTATTAGAAACGGAAAAATTAATTAAGGAAGAAAAGATGGCAATTGGCAAAACAAAGGAAGATGCTCAAATGATTTTGAATCATAAGAATGTTTTGAATTATATTTTTGAAAATAAGAATCAATTTAAAAAGATTAGTAGAAAAAATTTAGAGGATATTCATTCTATTTTGGTAAAAGATTTGGATATAAATAATGGATTCAGAAATCATCCTGTTGGTATTGTCGGCTCAATTTATAAGCCACTTGATAATATTTATCAAATTGCTGAGGCGGTTGATGTTTTGATTGATAAGGTCAATAAAATGAAGTCGCCTTATGATAAGTCTCTTTTGGCTCTTTTGGGTATTGCATATATTCAGCCGTTTGAGGATGGCAATAAGAGAACATCTCGGTTATTAGCAAATGCATTGCTTGTTTCTTATGGGTTGATGCCTCTATCTTATAGAAGCGTTGATGAGGATGATTATCGTAAGGCAATGATTACTTTTTATGAGTTAAATTCGGTGGGTTCAGTGAAGAATATTTTCATTGAGCAATATGATTTTGCAACCAAAAACTATTCAATTTGATTTTTTTAATTTTTTAAAAAAATCCCTTTGCCGAAGCAAAGAAATTTAGTGGTAGTATTTTTATAACAAATCTAAAAATTATCTATTTTAACAAAGGATGTATTTCAAAATAGCAGTTCATGAGTCAATACGATCCCCAATTTAAGAATAGTAATAAATATTTAATTTGTTGCCATTCTCAAGTTGATGATATTTGATACTGCTCGGAATATATATGAGTAGTTTTCCCTT
>JBFEPE010000023.1:0-10396 GCA_041550235.1 Minisyncoccia bacterium | reverse complement strand
TGGTATTTAATAATTTCTTATTTTTTGATATATGCTTGAAAGAAAATTTTATATTTGTCATATTTGTTTTTAAAAAACTTATATTTTGACCTCATTTTATCATATTTTAATATATTTTTTGTTAATTTGAAATAGTTCCCTTGTTGAATAAGTTGAGATTAAACTGGCAAGATAAAGAAGAATTATTATCTGCCCTAAATAAAAAAGGGTATAAAATTTCTGTTGAAGAATTAGCAAATAAGTTTGGTCATGAATCATAACATAAGGCAAAAACGGGGTCGGGAGGAGAAATTCTCTCGGCTCTTTTTTTATTTCAGAGAAATCAAAGACTATGGAGAGTAGCCGATGACGACCTCATCTACAAGAGGCGATTCGGCTGACTCATTAGGATAAAGATATATCCTATATCTAAAATATCTATGATTATTGTGAAATCTCGTGGATATCACAGCGGGTGCTACCCCTACTCCATCAACAGCAGATTCATAATATGTAGTGCCTGTCCCATCATGACCAAAATACTCCCAACTTGAAGTGGAATTTGAAGAAGCAAATTGAAAAAGAACCCTACTGCCAGACGGCTGAACCCCCCTCCACTTTATAAAATTAAATGCTGCTCCATTCGTAAGACCAGTATCAAAAATTGAAGAAGTGAGATTTCCAGTTGGAACATATATTAAAGTGCTTGTGCTACACTCACTTGTATAATTTGAATAAACATTAGTATTTGAATTATATGCCCGGACCCGATAAAAATATTCCGTTTGCTCTAATAAATTGGTATCATTATATGAAGTCGCATTTTGACCAACAGAAGCAACTTCAATTGTGGTTGGCGAACTAGTCGCCCTCTCTATACTAAAACTCGTCTCATTTGATGAATTATCATCCCATGTGAGGTTTATTTGACTTGAACTTGAAACAACACAAGCGAAATTACTTGGAGCAGAAAGAGTAGTAGTCGCAAAATCAGTGTCAGAATATCCAGAACACCCATCTGCATTACATGCCCTCGTCCTATAATAATATACAATTCCATCAGTGAGACCAGTATCACTATGAGTAGTATCATTGGCAATAGTTGTTGTTGATAAAGCCCAATTTCCACCAAGTCCAATTTTTCTATCTAATCTAAATTCTGTCTCGTTGGCAGAATTATCTGTCCAAGAGACATTAATTTGAGAGCCAGAAATCGCTGTCGCTGATAAACTTGTCGGGGTGCAAGGCAGTGTTTGTTTTTCGCCTCCCGCTGTGAGATAACTTGAATTAGAATCTGCAGTATATGCCCGGACTCGGTAGCAATATGCTGTGCTGTCACTATTACAAGATAGAGTGCTATCGGTATAACTTGCTGAAGTGGAGGTATCAATTTGAGAAAATCCAGAAGAACATCCAGCAGTTGTCCGCTCTATTTTAAATCCATCTTCGCCAGTTGAGTTATCTGTCCAATTGAAAGAAATTGAACTTTGCCCAATAGTCCCATAATTAAATGATGTTGGTGGCAACAATGTTGTTGTCGCAGTATCAGAAGCCGAGCAATTTTCCCCATCATTATTGTAAGCACAAATGACGAAGCAATATTGAACACCATTAGAAAGTCCTGTGTTATTGTATGAAACGGCTCCTGCAGAAGTAGTTGTGAGTTCATCACTTTCACTATCACAACTGGAGCCAGCCACCCTTCTTATTCTAAAACCAGTTTCGTTATCTGATTCATCCGACCATGATAAATCAATTTGAGTTGATGAAATAACTGATGCGACAAGAGAAGACGGAGCGGTTGGAGGTGTTTTTGTAATCGCAGAATCAGTATTTGAGTAAGTTGAGTTTGTCGCTGTTGTATATGCCCTCACCCGATAGCAATATGTTGTGCTATTTGATAGCCCGGTGCTGGAATAAGAAGTAATGTTTGCTCCAACTGTATCAATCTGAGAAAACCCACTACAACTATCAGTTGCCCTCTCTATTTTAAAACCATTCTCTCCCGATGAATTATCTGACCACGACAAATTTATTTGAGAGCCAGAAATTGAAGTAGCTGACAAACTTGTCGGAGCAGAAATATTTGTAGTCGCAGAATCAGTCGTTGAATAATCAGAGTTTGCCACTGCGGTGTAAGCTCGGACCCGGTAGCAATATAGCACACCCTGATTTAGACCTAAGTCAGAATAGGAAGTAGAACTTGCCCCCACGGTTGTTATTTGTGAAAATCCACTACAAGACCCGGTCGCTCTTTCAATTTTGAAACCACTCTCGCCGGTTGAATTATCTGTCCATGATAAATTTATTCGGGAAGTGGAAATTGTAGTAGCCGAAAGATTGCTTGGAGAAGCCAATGTGGCGGTTGCCGAATCCGTATTTGAATAAGAGGAATTTGTTCCCCCAGAATATGCTCGGACTCTATAGCAATATGTTAAACCACTTGAGACCGAAGTGTCCTGATAAGAACTAACATTTGCTCCAGTGGTATCAATTTGAGAAAAACTACTACAACCCCCCGATGATCTTTCTATCTTAAAACCGCTCTCGCCAGTAGAATTGTCAGACCACGAAAGATTTATTTGCGAACTTGATGCCGTAGTAGCAGAAAGATTAGATGGGGCAGTAATGCTCGTGGTAGCAGTATCAGTATTTGAATAATTAGAATCTGTCGTCGCGGTATATGCTCTAACTCTATAACAATATGTTACCCCCTCACTCAATCCAACATTTGAATAAGAAGTGGCATTCGCCCCCACGGTTGTTATTTGTGAAAATCCGCTACAAGACCCAGTCGCCCTCTCTATTTTAAAACCACTCTCGCCGGTTGAATTATCTGTCCATGATAAATTTATTTGTGAGCCAGATATGGTAGTGGCAGAAAAACTTGTTGGAGCATCAATTGAAGTGCTTGCAGAGTCTGTGCTGGAATAACTTGAGTTTGTTTCGCTTGTGTATGCTCGGACTCTATAACAATATGTTGTCCCCGCAAATAATCCTGTATCAGAATAAACTTCTAAATTTGAATTGACAGTTGCTATTTGCGAAAATCCACTACAAGACCCGGTTGCTCTCTCTATTTTAAAACCGCTCTCGCCAGTGGAATTATCTGTCCAGGAAAGATTTATTTGTGAATCAGATATTGCAGTGGCAGAAAAACTTGTTGGAACGGATATTGGGGTTAGACAAGAATCAACCGATGAATAACTTGAATACGACCCAGAACTATGATAAGCCCTCACCCGATAATAATACCAAGTGCCATCAGTAACACTTGTTGTGTCATAAGAAGTGGCATTTACTGACTCCGTGGAGACAACTGAATAACCAGAGCCACTATTTTCCTCTACCTTATAACCAGTCTCAGCAACTGAATTATCATTCCACGAAATATCTATTTTAGGGCTATTGCTTACCAAACTACAAGAAGCGGAAAGACCAGTAGGGTTATAAAAAGCTGTTGTCTCAGAAGTTCCTCCGGAAAAATCAGAGCATTTGTCTTGTGGTGCAGCAGAGCATTCCCAACAAACAAGCTCTCCACAAACATAACTTGTGCAGTTTTCACAATTTTCATCGCAAGCATTCGCAGTATAAGTATATTCAGTTCCCGGATTTCTACCTGTATCATTGTATGAGCCAGTGTTTGTTCCCAACGAAACACCCCCTCTTCTTAATGTATAATAATCTGTTCCCGCTGAGGATTCGGTAATATTTATAGTGGTTTCATTTGTAGCAGAGGCGATAACGGATGGGACAGATGGTCTTACACAATAAAAACATTCGTCATTGCAATTATCCGCCATCAAAACTTTTGGCAAAAATATCAGCGATAAGCAAATAATCGTCATCCCCAAAATTATTTTTTTTATATATTTTATATTTTCATCCATGATAAATATTGAGAAAATTATCGCTTAATCAGTGAGTTGAATTTGTCCATTTTGAATAATAATACCGCCAGTGCTACTTGAATAATATCCCGAGCTATAAGTATATGGACCATCATTTATTTTATTAGAAGACCAATTACTATCTGAAAAAGTCAAAATATTCGTTCTTGTGATATATTCAAATATACTAAAATCATCTCCTCCACCAGTCCAATTTACAAAAATTGATATTTTTTGTGTTGACGGATCTTCTGCTCCCCCTGAATCTGTTATATTACCCGCCTCATCTCTGTTGACATTTTCTATATAAAAATAATATCCATAGTCCAAACCATCTATCGTCGTAGTCGCCCTATCCAATTGAAGTTGCCAACTTCCTGATGATAGCACCGTGCTATATTCTACTCCCTCCCCTTTTGAGCCGGGACAACTTCCGCTGGGCGGACAATAAATGCTCTGCCAAGAACCTTGACCTATTGCCTTAACCGCCTCAATAAGTTCTTGGGCTAGTCCATTTGCTACTGTTATCTGCTTTGTTTTTTTACTTGTTATTAGTCCTGTGCCAATTGTTGCCGCTATTCCACCAATAATTATACCGGCGACAGCGATGGCAATTAGAATTTCTGTGAGTATCTGCCCTGATTTTTTTTTGTTTTTTTCTATGCTCATTATTTTGTATTGATTCATATTTTTATGAAATAATGCTACCCTAAAAATAAAAGATTACCAACCATTAACATCTAATGCCTTCTTGGCGGCCTCTGTTTCTGCCTCTTGCTTGGATAATCCTTCGCCTTCGGCAATTAAATTCTTACCCAAAAAAACACCAGATATAAATTTTTTATTATGGTCTGGTCCCCATTCCTTAATGATTTTGTATTCGGGAGTAACACCCTTCTCTGCCTGAGCTTTTTCTTGAAATAAACTTTTTGCATCACGAAATTTCTCTTCTTTAATTATTTCATCTAATTTGTTTTCAATTATATTTTTTATTACAAACTTATCTGCTTGATTATATCCTTGATCTAAATATATTGCTCCTATAAGTGATTCCATCGTATTTGCCATTGTATGCCTTTTCCCTCTCCCCGTCTCTTTTGCTTCTCCCTTTGATAAAAGAAGATATTTTTCAAAATCTAACTCATTTGCCACCTCTGAAAGAGAAATAGTATTTACTAATGCGGCTCTTAAACTCGTCATATATCCTTCCATTTCATCAGGAAATTTTTTAAATAGGTAATCACTCACGGAAAGTTCTAACACGGCATCACCCAAAAATTCTAATCTCTCATTATGCTCAACTATTTTTCTGCTTTCATTTAGATAAGAACGATGTGTAAAGGCCTTTGTCAAAAGGTCTTTGTTCTTAAAAGATATTCCAATTTTTTTCTCCAATTCATCTAATTTCATAGTTTTGCTTCGCCCGCCGAAGTTTTAACGAAGGCGGGTATAATTCCCCGCCATAGGCGGGGGGATGTATATTCTAGTATAATTTACATTTATATTTATGCCCTAATTCTAACAAAAAAATAAGTCAAATCAAAATAACTATCTCCCCCGATTTTTAATTCCTGTGAGATTATGCTCTATTTTTCTTCATTTATTAAATTTTCAGATTCACCTTGTATTGGACAAGACTGATAGTGGAAAAAATATTTAAAAAATTATATAATAAGAATATGAAATTCTCATATAATTGGATACAATCATACTTTGATAAAAAACTTCCGCCAGCGAAAAAACTGGCTGATTTAATTACAGAAAAATCTTTGGAAGTGGAAGGAATAGAAAAAAAGAAAAATGATTACATTTTAGATATCAACATCCTTCAAGATAGATTCGCCGACTGCTCCAGCCACTTAGGATTAGCAAGAGAAGTCGGAGCAATTGTGGGACAAAAAATATCCAAAAAAATACCAGCATTCTATATCGGCAAAAAATCAAAAATAAAATTAAAAGAGGGCAAAACGTTAACAAAAGACAAAATAAAGATTGACATAAAAGATAAGGTCGCTTGCCCCCTTTATGTATCCCGAATTATTAAAAGAGTAAAAATAACCTCATCGCCGAAATGGATAAAAGAGCGATTAGAATCCTGCGGGGTACAACCAATAAATAATGTTGTAGATGCCGCCAACTTTGTAATGCTCGAATATGGACAACCACTCCATTGCTTTGACTTAGATAAATTAAATGGGGATATCATTGTAAGGTGGGCGAAAAAAGGGGAAACAATAAAGACAATAGATAATCAAAAAATAGAATTAACCCCCCAATCACTTCTAATCGCCGATGAAAAAAATCCACTGGCTATTGCCGGAATAAAGGGGGGCAAAATAGCCGAGATTAATAAAAGGACAAAAAATATATTGATTGAAAGTGCAATGTTTGACCCAGAAATGATAAGAATCTCATCTAAAAAGACGGGCATAACTACTGATGCCTCTATTAGATTTTCAAAAGTGGTCAATCCCCTATTAACAGAAATATCTGCTAATCGCTTGGCTCAATTAATATCAGAATTAGCAGGAGGTAATATTTTAAAAAAACCTGTGATTGCTGGAAGCAAAATAAAAAAATCCAAAAAAGTTTTGTCGTTTGATTTAGATAAATTTGAAAAATTTGCTGGATTTAAAATTCCTTCTATAAAAATAAAGATTATATTTGAAAGCTTGGGTCTTAAAGTAATTAAACAGGAAAAGAAATATACCCAAGTAGAAATTCCTTTTTGGAGACCTGATATTGAGAGGTTTGAAAATTTAGCAGAAGAAGTGATGAGAATGAGTGGATATAACTCCGCCCCAACAATCGCTCCGTTTGGCATATTATCGCCATCAAAAAGAGATGAGAATAATTTTTGGCAAAAAAAGATAAAAAAAATAGTTTCATCAATAGGATTTGATGAGGTCTATTCTTATTCATTTGTTTCGGAAAGTGATTTAGATAATTTTGGAATTCCTAAAAGGACTGCAATTGAATTGGAAAATCCAATAAGTTCAGAGTATAAATATCTCCGCCCAAATCAAATAATCAATCTTTTGAAAGCGAGTGAAAAAAATTTGAGATATTTTGAAGATATTAAAATTTTTGAAATAGGAAAAACATTCTTTAATACTATTGGGGAAAATGAAAAATGGAGATGGTCTTGCCTTATTTCTAATAAGAAGAGAGCGGAAAAAGAATTATTTTTTGAATTAAAGGGGTCTCTTGAAAAAATTTTAGAGCAGTTAGGAATTACTGATATTAAGTTTGAAGAGCCAAAGGGAGATGCCTCTTGGCTCAATGAGAATTTATCAGCAGAGATTTTAACTGACGGGGAATCACTGGGACTCATTGGGACTCCTTCTCCTCCTATTTTAGAAAAATATAATAATGGAATCCCTGCAAGCTTTTTAGAAATTGATTTCTCCTCGCTTGTTCTTCTCGCCAAAGAAGAAAAAGAATTCACTCCCCCATCAAAATACCCTTCTATTATAAGAGATATTTCCGTTTTGGTAGAAAGCCGAACATTAATTGCTGATATTTTGAATGTGATATATGAGATGGGCGGAAATATTCTTAGAGATGTTGATTTGTTTGATATTTATGAGGATATGGACTCAAAAGAAAATGAGAAATCAATAAGTTTTCATCTGATTTTCCAATCCGATGATAGGACATTAAGAAGTAGCGAAGTGGATGATATTGTTAAGAAAATAATTGAGGGGTTAGAAGAAAAGCTTGGTGCAGAGATACGATAATTTTTGATTTTTAAAAAAAATATCCGTAGGGAAAAGCATCGCTTTCCCCTACGGGTTTTTTATAGTATTTCTATGGCATAAAACCAGCCGCCGCGACTCCCCTTTATAGATAATATCTCTACTTTTTGTCCATTTTCGCTATTTAAATCAGGCATCTCTTTCAATAGTTTATCCATATAATCTACTTCCACCATTTTTTTTAAATCCCCATCATAAACCCATCTTTTTATTGGCATTTCAATAAGCAATTCTTCGGATTCATCACTTGGATTAAAAACATCAAATTGAGGATCAATTTCAAGGATAATCTCATTTCCGCCCTCATCCCTCATAGTTAAATGCAAAAAAACTTCTTGGGGATTAATAATCGTGGGAGAGTCGTTATCTCCTATTATTCCTGGGCATACTTGAATAGGTTCATGCTCGTCTCTTGTGATTTTCGTTATCCAATAAAAACCATCAGGAACCCTCGCTTTTTTCTCCAAATACTCCCCTTTTTTATGGAGAACAAATCCTGTCGCCACTAAAATAGATAGCCCTATTAGGATATATCTTCCAGCAGAACTTTCCAATAACACAACAATAACGAAGCAACATATAAGAGAAAATATTGTTCCGATTGTAAGCTTTGAAACAAACATCCAGCCATCTTCCGGAATTTCTCTTTGGATATTTCTCATCTTAAACCTCCTTTATTCCTTAATTTACTTAATTTTTAAATTTTTAATGGCTCTCGCCGAACCTCTATCATAATACCACATCTTATTTCTTTGTCAAAGTTTCAATAGTAGATTATTGCCTCCCTCAGCCCACTTTTGAAAAGTGAGGAATATAATTACTCCCAATCATCTTAAAAACTAAAATATATTTTATTATTAGAAAATATAATGAATTAGATTTAATCTGTGATTGAAAATTGAATTCTTTACAAAATTTTTTTAAGACACTCGCTTTAAAAAGAGAATTCTGATCTTTTAGAAAGAATTATAATTCGTTATTTGAATGTTCTTATAAAACTCCTCTCGAGTTGATTGGCTTTTTCTAAAAGACCTTTTGAAAATGCTGGTGATTGATGATGAACTATGATGATTGATTCCATTATTCCGAGCATGCATACAATAATGTTTCCCCAAAACAACCATTCCAAATCCTTCTGGATCCAAAAACTTCATAAAATTATCGGCTACTTCTTGAGTAAAGTCTTCTTGATTTTGTGGCTTAGTGGCAATTAATCTTATTGCTTTTGATATTTTACTAAATCCGACTACTTTATCGGTTGGAATATATCCGACATATAGACGGTATTCTACCGGCATTAAATGATGGGCACAAAGAGAAAAGAAATTCAATGGTCCTTGAGTTATCATTCCTTTATATTTCGCAGGAAATTTTACATCCAATAATTTTTTTATTTCCTCTTCTTGATTTATCCCTTGGCACATTTCCTCCCATGCTTTTATTATTCTTTTGGGTGTGCCTTCAGTATTCTCATCTATTTCTACTCCCAAATATTCCAAAAAATCAAAAAACCCATTTTCAATTTTATTTTTTGTCATTTTTTTATCTATCATAATCATTAAATCTCATATATTCTTTTGGGGGGAGGCCTCTACTCTCCCGCCACTCCTTGAATATTGTATCTATCGCCTTATTTGTAGAACTTGAGACATCAAATCCCAACTCCTTTGCAATATATTCCGTTTCTTCCTTGTCTCCCTCTATTTCCAAAAAATTAGCAAATGGATATTTCTGAATTTGAATATCTATATCTTTTCCTTTGAAATCTGCCCTTGAAACATATTTCTCATAATAACTTGATGGGGAAAATCCCATTGCCCTTAATATATGAAACATTACTTCAAAATCTTTAACTTCTGTTTCTAATTCTATTTCTTCTTTGTGATTTTTTAAATTAGGCAGTGGTTTTTTATAAGAAATTGAGTTTTTGTCTCCTTCTTTCCTAAGGCGAATTCTTCCATCAGTAAATTTCATTACTTGATCTTTGTTATCAAACATTACCGTCTCTTGATAAATCTCGTCAGAGATTTTTATTTTTGGATGCTTCTTTATTCTTTCTAAGTCTTTATCACTGATATTAAATTTTAATTCTATTTCTATATTCATAATATAATTAATATAATAAGAAAATTGATACTCCCCTACCTCGGAGGAACCTCCTCCCAACTTGGTCTAATAGATTTCACTTCAATATCTAATGAAAGAGAGCAGGATTCTCCGATGCTATTCTCTGCTTCTAATGATACAGACTTACTTCCCGGATTAGAGAATACAACAACTGGGTTTTGAATATTTGATGATGAGATGTTGGCTCCTTCAAATTCCCAATTCCAAGAATTAACTTCTGAATCCTTTGGAGTGAGCGATCTATCAAAGAATGTAATTTCAGTATTAACCTTTATTTCTTTCGGACTCCAAACAAAGTTGCAGGTGAGTTCTGAAATATCTTGAATAACAACATCTTGAGTGTCAGTAAATATATTATTGTTTGTATCTACAACTGTGAGTTTTGCTGTATATATTCCAGGGTCATCTCCGAAAGAAAGAGGAGAGCAATCATTTTTGGTGTATTCCGGATGACCTTCTACTTCCCAGAGACAAGAAGAAACATTAGAACATCCAGCTGAGTTTGTAGAAAGAACTGCATTTGGGCTTGGGTCTTCATCAATCAATCCAATACATTGTTCGGAGTCGTAGTTTGTCCAACAATCTATTTCAGAATCAGCTTGGCAATCTCCTCCTGAACATTCTTGCTGGCATTGAGAAAGA
>JBFEPE010000022.1:0-10720 GCA_041550235.1 Minisyncoccia bacterium | reverse complement strand
TATTTAATAATTTCTTATTTTTTGATATATGCTTGAAAGAAAATTTTATATTTGTCATATTTGTTTTTAAAAAACTTATATTTTGACCTCATTTTATCATATTTTAATATATTTTTTGTTAATTTGAAATAGTTCCAAAGATAGTATTGAATATATTCTAATTGATCCGAGCGGAGGAAGGGGGATGTCGCTGGATACAGAAAAAATTATTGAATATTTCTCTGTTATGATTGAAAAATTAGGAATAAATCTTGTCGTGGCGGGAGGATTGTGCCCAAGCACAATTAAAAAAATTGTCCTGCCTATTTTAGAAAAATTCCCAAATTATCATCGATTTTCCTTTGATGCCGAAGGAAGATTGAGGAATCCCGAAGATTGTCTAGATATTGATTTGGCAAAAAAATATCTTTTGGGGTTATCAAAAATAATTTAATCTTTTAACCTCAAGAGAATAAAACCCCCTTGGCTTGGAATGTCATCGGGGCGTTTTTTTATGTTTAATTTTTTTATTTTTAAAGAATATTGGGGGCAAGTGATTAATAATAATTTCAATAATAATCATCAAATTTAATAATTTGTATTATAATATATAGATATAAATAAGTTATTATTGTTATTTTGGTATTATTTATCATTATATTTTTCTAAAAAAATTAAATTACAATATAAAACTATGATAAGCGAATCAGAAAAAATTTATTATCATTTTCTAAATGTAATAAGCGAATCTAATTTCGCTATTCTTTCTATTCTCAAAAAAAGATATGGCAGTTGGGAGAATATTTGGAAATCAAATAATTATGAATTCGTAAGAGAAGAATTAAAAACAAGATTAAAAACCATCCCCCTTATTCAAGAAAGAAAAAGAAAATTAGACCCAGAAAAAGTTTGGGAGAGAATGAAAAAACAAGGAATTGAATTGATAATGGAAGAAGAAGAAAATTACCCATTATCATTAAAGGAAATATTTAATCCCCCTTTTGGAATTTATAAATTAGGAGAGTTTGATGATAAGCCCAAAATAGCAATCGTTGGAACTAGAAAATTAACAGAGTATGGGAAAAGAGCAACCAAAAAATTAGCCACTGAAATTTCTCAATCAGGAATGACAATAATCAGTGGATTGGCATCAGGAGTTGATACGATTGCCCACCAATCAGCAATTGAGCAGGGAGCAAAAACAATCGCTGTTTTAGGTAGCGGGATAAATCAAATATTTCCGCCCGAAAATGTTGGCTTGGCAAAAAAAATATCCAATCAAGGATGCTTAATTTCAGAATACCCTCCGGAGACAATACCTGCAAGACATCAGTTTCCTGCAAGAAATAGAATTGTGAGTGCCCTTTCAATTGGTGTTTTAATTGTTGAGGCACCAGAGAGATCGGGAGCATTGATTACTGCCAATATCGCAATTGATCAAAATAAGGAGATTTTTGCTTTGCCTGGGTCAATTTTCAATCAAAAATCAATCGGTCCAAATGACTTAATTAAGCAGGGGGCAAAACTTGTCTCATCAGTTGATGATATTTTAGAAGAATTATCTGATAGAGACAGAATGACCTTGAGTTCAGAAAAAAATTCAAAATCAAATTTAGAAAATTTATCTGCTGATGAAATTTTAGTCTTAAAAACTATAAGAGAAAGCGAAAATATTTCTATGGATAAGATAATTGAGAAGTGTGGGCTGGGTACTCAAAAAACTATTGAGATATTAACTATTTTAGAATTAAAAAATTTGGTTAGCGGTGGAAAAGATGGTTATTGGATTTTATGATTCATTAAATATCTAAATTCTTGACTGCTTTTGCATGCATTTGAATAAACTGCTTTCTTGGAGCAACCACATTACCCATTAGAACATCAAACATCTTGTCTGCCTTTTCTGCATCCTCAACCTCAACCTGCTTCAACATTCTAAACTCTGGATCCATTGTCGTTTTCCAAAGTTGCTCTGGATTCATCTCTCCTAATCCCTTATATCTTTGAATAGAAACCTTAGATGAGCCCTCATCAGCCTTACCCTTATTCATATCAGAAATAATCTCCTCTTTTTCGGCATCACTAAAAGCATATCTAATATCCTTCCCCTTCTTTAATTGATAAAGGGGTGGCTGGGCAATGTAAAGATTTCCGTTGTTTATTACCTCGGGCAAAAATCTGAAAAACAATGTCAAAAGCAATGCACGGATATGCCCTCCATCAACATCAGCATCAGTCATAATAATTACCTTATTATATCTTAACTTATTAATATCAAACTCCTCTGCAACTGCTGTGCCTAATGCAATAATCAAAGACTCAACTTCCTTATTCTCAATAATCTTTCCTAATCTTGCCTTTTCGGCATTTAATATCTTTCCCCTAAGAGGCAATATCGCTTGAAATCTCCTATCTCGCCCCTGCTTTGCGCTACCACCAGCTGAATTACCCTCAACGATGAAAAGTTCGCACTCCTCAGCATTCTTACTTGAACAATCAGTGAGTTTCCCCGGCAAAGAAAGTCCTTCTAAAATTCCTTTTCTTAAAACAGTGTCCTTGGCCGCCTTAGCTGCTTTTCTTGCTCTTGCTGCCAATGAACATTTTTCCAAAATTTTCTTAGCATCGTTTGGATTCTTGTCCAAAAAATCTTTCAAGGCAGAAGAAACAACTGCCTCCACGGCCGTTCTTGCAGAAGGATTTCCGAGCTTTGCCTTTGTTTGTCCTTCAAATTGTGGCTCAAGCAAACCGACAGAAACAATCGCCTTTATTCCTTCTCTCACATCTTCACCAGTAAAACCACCATCATCTTTTTTTGATGAAGAATCTTTTTTCGCAAAGTCATTCAATGCTCTTGTGAGAGCAGAACGAAAACCAGTGAGATGCATTCCTCCTTCTGGCGTCCTTATATTATTAGCGAAAGATAATTCCAATCCCTGAATATCATCAGTGTAAATAAATGCTGCCTCAATAATTGATTCTTCATATTCTTTTTTGACATAAAAAACATTATCAACTATTTTTTCTTCGCCTTGTGCCAAATATCTTATGAAAGAAACTATGCCTCCTTCAAAATAAAAATCTGAAATATTTTCTTTTCCCTCTCGAGCATCTACTAATCTTATTCTCACTCCCTTTGTCAAAAATGCTTGCTCTCTCAAATGATTCTCTAATCTCTCAAAGTCATAATCGGGCATTCCCCCCTTATCTTTTCCAAAAATTTCAATATCAGGATTAAATGTTATTGTTGTGCCGTTATTTTTACAACTCCCCATTTTTTTCACTTTTTGCTTCGGCACCCCCTGAACATATTCCTGAAAATATTTTCCTCCGTCCTTGCAAACTTCTGCCTTGAGCCAAGATGAAAGAGCATTTACAACGGAAACTCCAACCCCATGAAGACCACCAGAAACCTTATAAGCACCCCCACCAAATTTTCCACCAGCATGAAGAACGGTGAGGACTGTCTCCAATGTTGATTTCTTTGTTTGTGGGTGAATATCAACAGGGATGCCTCTTCCATCATCTGATACTGAAACGATATGATCGCCCAAAAGTCGGACTTCTATGTTTTTAGCAAAACCAGTCATTGCTTCGTCAATGGCATTATCAACTACCTCATGAATGAGATGGTGGAGACCATCAATTCCAGTAGAGCCAATATACATCCCCGGTCTTTTTCGCACTGGGTCTAATCCCTCCAAAACAGAGATGCTCTTGGCAGTATATTCTGCCTTTTTTTGATTATTTTTATCCTTCATATTTTTATTTACATTCTCCACCAAAGACAGGTGGAGTGTTTTTCTTATTATTCAGACCCCCGCCCCGAAGGGGCGGGGGTAATGCAATCTATGTGCTGTATTATAAAATGGCGATTTTAAATACCACCATTTTACTATTTAATTGTAGCATATTTTATTAAAGAATCCAATTATGTGAGTGCCCTTATTTATTATTTTGAGCCAATTTTTTATCAACAACCCTACTCTTGACATCAATAAAAAAATGTTTAGTGTATTTAATCAGAGCAGAATGCTGGTGTCTTTTATATAAAGATCATTAACTTAACTGTCTTTCCTTTAATTTATAAAAATAAAAAAGGCAGGATTTAGTAAGAATATGGGGCAAGGCAACACAACCCTAAAAGGGCAATATTTCAACCCATATTTTGAGAAAGAGAATCCTCTTTCCACCAGCACCATTTTCTCATCATTTATTAAATGAGAGAAAAAAGAGGCCCATAGAGGTCCCTTTTTTTATAAATTTTATGTGCAACAAACTATCATTCTACTTTGCATACTCAACTGCTCTTAATTCGCGGATTACATTAACCTTTATTTCTCCTGGATAATTCAATTCTCTTTGAATTCTATTGGCAATTTCTTTAGCTAAATTAATTGCCCCCAAATCATCAATCTTATCAGGAGTAACAAAAACCCTTATTTCTCTACCCGCTCTAATAGCATATGCCTTATTGACTGACTCAAAATCCATAGCAATTTTTTCTAATTCCTCCAATCTCTTGATATATTTCTCAAATGTATCTCTTCTTGCTCCTACCCTACCAGCAGATGTCGCTTCAGCGGCTGCCACGATGAATGATTCCGGAGTCTCAAATGGATAATCATCATGATGAGGCTGCATCGCCTTTATGACACCGTCAGGAAGTTTATATTTCTGAAGTATTTTTCTACCCAATTCAACATGAGTTCCCTCTACTTCGTGATCAATTGCCTTTCCTATGTCGTGAAGAAGAGCAGCTTTTTTCGCTGTCTCAATGCTTGCCCCCAACTCAGCAGCGATTATGCCAGATAAATGGGAGGCCTCAATAGAATGCTGAAGAACATTTTGCCCATAACTCGTCCTAAACTTTAATCTGCCTAAAAGATAAACTATCTCTTTTGGTAAATCCAAAATACCAACTTCATAAACCGCTTCCTCTCCTGCTTTGCGGATAACCTCATTAACCTCTTGTCTTGCCTCTTCTACTTTTTCTTCAATTCGAGCTGGCTGAATTCTTCCATCTCTAATAAGTTTCTCCAATGCTAATTTTGCGACCTCTCTTCTTGCTGGGTCAAAACAGGAAACGGTAATTGTGTCAGGAGATTCATCAATTATAAAATCAACTCCTGTCGCTCTTTCTAATGCCCGAATATTCCTCCCCTCTTTTCCAATAATTTTCCCTTTTATATCTTCACTTGGGATGCTCACAGCACTTGTCGTTGTCTCGCTATAATTAGATCGGCTAAATCTTTGGATTGCGGTCATCATTATTTCATTCGCCTGCTTCTCTATCTCATCTCTTTTTTCCTTTTCCAATCTTTGAAGCAATTTTGTTGTCTCTAATCTATTTTCTTCGGTTATGCTTTTAAATACCTCCTCTTTCGCCTCCTCTTTGCTAAGTCCTGATATTCTTTCCATCTCTTTATCTGCCTTAATCTTCATATCTTCTATTCTTAATTTGGCACTTTTCAATTTTTCAATACTAACTTCCAACTCCTTCCTTTGAAATTCACTCTCTGATATTTTTTGATTTAATATTTCTTCTCGACGATTAAGTTGCCTTTCAAAATTCAATAATTCTTTTTTCCTTTCCCTCTCTTCATTTTGAGCAGTCTCTATTATTCCTGTTGCCTTATCTTTGGCAGACAAAACCATCTCCCGAACTTTAACTCGGGCTTGTTCTAATTGATTTTTAATTTTTGATTCAATAGAGTTTGCTCTTTTTTGGGCAATACTCTGTCTTACGAGATAACCAATAATTACACCCGCCAAAGCGAAAATAATTATATAAATTAAATTAAGCGCATCCATATTTGTTGAATTCGCCTTTCAACACATTTGCTATTATTCTTTTAAACTTTTTTTAATTTTCACAAATTTAAGTAATTAACTTTAAATTATGAAATATCACGATATCCAAAAATACCTATATCCTCCCCCCGCCCTTGGCGGGGGGAGGATATTTAAAAATAGGGATTATGAAATATCGTAGCGATTTCTCTCTTCCGCTAAAAACGAGAGGGCTTAAAATAATCACTTCATAATCTTGATTAATTAATATTAACAACTCTGCTTTCGAGACGAATTTCTAATTCTAAAAATTATATATTTCACGAATATATTATATCAAATATAAAAAAAATGTCTATTTTTGAAACTTATATTAAACGATACTTTACTTATACATCAAAATGTTCGGCTTCAAAAATAGAATTTGCCGAAGAAGAAATAAAGATTCCTAAGGAGCGGGATACGAGAATTGAACTCGCGTCTTTTGCTTGGGAAGCAAATGTACTACCATTGTACTAACCCCGCATAATAAACCAATGGAAAATTAAATATCAATCATCAATTTCTAATAATTCTCTTGGCATCACTATTGCCTTTTCCCCTGGCTTCTTTAAGACATATATTGTTCTAAGAAATTTTTCAGCATCCTCATTCCCCTCAAATTCAATTAACTTATCAGCCAATCTCTTATTCTCATCCTCTATTTCTAATATCCTATTTGATAAGTTGCTTAATTGATTTTCCAAATTCTTTTTCTCTTGATTGTTTCTATAGAAATTAGGGACAAGAAATATTAATATTACTATCAATATTATTAAGAAAAATTTTGAGTTGATTATTTTTTTAATCATATTGGATTTAATAATTATTATAAATCAATTTAAAAATAAAAAAACAAGTCCGTTGATATTGTCATAAACAATATCGCAGGACTTTTGATTTTATGAGCTTTTAAATCGCCAACCGAAAAGAATTTTATGCATTCCATTTTTCCTTGACCATTGCTCAAGAGTTTGACATTTTTCACTCCCACTGAAATTATAGAAGGTAAAA
Organism: Minisyncoccia bacterium; assembly: GCA_041550235.1. Classification (GTDB taxonomy): domain Bacteria; phylum Patescibacteriota; class Minisyncoccia; order UBA6257; family JAAZHW01; genus JBFEPE01. The sequence goes on along the minus strand of JBFEPE010000022.1, from coordinate 3,898 downwards.
CAACCCTTTTGATATTCAGTCGCCTTTTTTATTTTTCGCTTTGCATTATTCCAGCCCTGCCGCTCTAATTCAGCGATAAATCTTTCCCAATCTCTCTTACTCTTAATTTCCTTACTGCAAGGATTTGTTTCAATAGAAAATTCTTTGAACGACATCGCGTACCTCCTTATTTATTTTTTTATCTATCTAAGCATATTATATCACAAATAAATAATTTGTCAAATTCTATTTATATTTGGGGAACTAATACAAGACAAAATCAATCCCTTCTCAAAATATCCATATAGACTCTTGATGGGATTGAGACGGTGCCTCGCTCCCTCATTCTCTTCTTTCCCTCCTTCTGCTTCTTCCAAAGTTTCTTCTTTCTTGTGATATCGCCACCATAAAGATGACCAGTCACATCCTTCTTCATCGCCGGGATAGTCTCCCTCGCAATAATCTTACCCTCAATCGCCGCTTGAATAGCAACAGCAAAATTTTGCCTTGGAAGAACTTCTTTCAATTTTTCCACAATTCTTCTTCCTTCTCTCTCCGCCCTTATCTTAGGGATAATTCTTGAAAAAGCAGGGAACTCCTCGCCAGCAATAAGGAAATTCAAACGGATTAAATCGCCCCTTCTAAATTCCACGAAGTCATAATTCATAGAAGCAAATCCACTTGTTGCACTCTTTAACTTATCATAAAAGTCAGCAATAATCTCCATCAAAGGTGCCTCAAATCTCACAATTATCAAATTGCCCAACTGCTCACTTTCCTTAAATAATAAGCGATGAGCATCTGCCATTTTCATTATCGTCCCAAAATAATCTTGAGGAGACAATATTTCCAAATTAACCCACGGCTCCAATATCTCTGAAATTTCTTCTGTCTTTGGAAGGTCGGATGCTCTAAAAACATCTTTTATTTTATCATTTTTTAATTTCACTTTGAAACCAACTGATGGAGTCGTCAAAATAGTCTCTAAATTATATTCCCTCGCCAACCTTTCTTTAATAATTTCTAAATGAAGCATTCCTAAAAATCCCATTGAAAAACCCCTTCCCAATGAGGCAAAGGATTCGGGCGAATAGAAAAGAGCCCAATCATTTAACTTTAATTTATCCAATGACTTTTTTAATAATTCAAAATCATTCTCTTGGGTTGGATAAACACTGGCAAAAACCATCGGCTTGGGGTCGGCATATCCGGGCAACGGATTTGCCCCTTCAGGTATCTTCCCATTATTAGATTTGAAAATAGTATCTCCAACTCTCAATTTTTCCGGCTCCTTTATTCCGGTAGCAATATATCCAATCTGTCCATTAGAAAGAGTGCTTGCCTTTTTAAATTCCGGCTGGAAAAATCCGATTTCAGTCGCCTCTGATGCCGTCTTACTGGCGAATAAATATATTCTATCTCCCGAGTTTATTTCTCCGCTCATAACTCTAACGAAGGCGACTGCTCCCTTATGATTGTCATAAAGAGAATCAAAGACAATCGCTTTAAAATCATCGCTTGCCCCTCCCTCGCCTGTATTAGATAATAATTTTGGGGCAGGGATTTCATCAATTATTTTTTTAAAAATCTTATCAATCCCTTCGCCCGTCTTTGCTGAAATTTTTAAAATATTTTCTGGCAAAATATCACACAAGTCAGAAATTTCTTTTTCTATTTCTTCTACTTTGGCATTTGGCAAGTCTATTTTATTTATCACTGGAATTATTTTCAGCCCCTCATCTCTTGCCAATTTATAATTTGCTAATGTTTGGGCTTGAATCCCCTGAGCTGCATCAACTAAAAGAATCGCCCCCTCTACGGACGATAAACTTCGGGAGACTTCATAGCCAAAATCTACATGACCGGGTGTATCAATCAAATTCAATATATATTCTTTATTTTGTTGGTCGCTTGGGTCTCGCCAAATAATTCTAACTGGTTGCATCTTTATGGTAATTCCCTTCTCTCTTTCTAATTCCATGCTATCTAAATATTGGGCTCTCATTTTTCTTTTTTCTACTGAGCCAGCCATTTCTAACATTCTATCTGCCAATGTTGATTTTCCATGGTCTATATGTGCAATTATCACAAAGTTTCTAATATTTTCCATCATAAAATCATTCTAATCTTATCCCACAAAATATCAACTCTCTCCTGCCCAGCCCTTGACACCCACATTTATATATGCTATAATGTATTCGGATTTTGGAGATTAAAATCCGATTTAAAAATTTAAGAAAATAAGGAGAGTGAAAATGAGTGATGATAATTTAGACTTATTTCAAGGAATTTTTAAGGTTAGGGCAGGCACTGATGATGCAACCCAAAAACCGAAAAAGAAAAAATCAAGCCATCAAAGAAAACGAGAATCCAACAAAAAAATTAATGAAATCGCAAGACAATCCACTTGGGACGAATTGGATAAATTTAAAAGGGAGAACTAAAATGTCAATGACTTATTATATTGAAGCCAAAGAAATGACAGCGGAAGAATTTAAAAAGTTTGTTATCGCCAATATGCTTTCAACAGAAGAACTCTTGAAAAAAGCAAGAAAAAAATCAAAAAAACAAATGCCAAGAATCAGTAGGAGTGTAATAACTCTACAAGAGTTGGTGAATGCATACAATGAGATTCCATCAAAAGATTTAACTATCTATTTTTGCGAAAACGAACCCATTCTTGCCCAAGATTCCTCGGGCGGTGGCGATCTTAGAAAAATGAAAGATGTGCTTCGGCAAATTGTCAGAAATCATATCGCCAAAAAACTGAGAGAAGCAGGAAAGAAATATAAGACATGGAGGTTTTGATCTCATATCTTAAAACCGGAGTGGAGAGGAAAAATCCTCTCCCCCGTTTTTTTTATTTCAAAAAAATCGTCGTGCCTATTACCCCTTGACACCCACATTTATATATGCTATAATGTATTCAGATTCGGGGGGTAATAAATCCTGGATTTAAAACAAAATATAGGAGTTAAAAAGTGGAAAAAAGAATTTTTAAAGTCATAAGACACAGAAATGGTCTCTTTCTCGCGGTTGAGCCACTGAATCAATCCCGCAGCGGTCTCTATAAAGACAAAGAGGTCCTCGTTAAAAAAGTAAGGAGTTTGGTAAGAAAAGGAAAATCCTTGTTTTATCTGCATTGCGATTTTAGTGATGATTTTTTGAGTGGTTGCAAAATTGTTGAAAAAATCACTATTTAAAATTTAAAAAGGGGGAAATTCTCCTAATTAAGGCAATTTGCAAATTAAATTTTGCTAAATCGCCTTATTTTTATTTATTCAAAAAATCTTTGTGTCTCCCCCGCCCCTTCGGGGCGGGGGGATAATATTATTTTTGTTTCTATTTACTCTCTGGATATTCTAAATTTTTTCTTTGGGAGATGTTAATCTTACTTGCCCTTCCGAAGTCTTGACGAAGGGGGGTTCCCCTCTAATAGAGGGGTGTCCAGCCTCTGCAAGTCAGGGGCTGGACGGGGTGTTTCTTTTCACACTTGACATCTTTATTTATGTATGATTATATATTATTGGGTTTTAGAAAGTAAAGATGTCTATTTAAAAAATAAAAAATTACGTTATAGGAGAAAAAAATGAAGAAAATTTTCTGTTTAGTATTGATTGCTTGTTTGTTGGTGGTATTGGGTTGCTCCTCTACCGAGAGACCAAAAATGAATAGCACCAATAAGATTGCAAACCCCTCTGTGGAATTAGATTATGTGGTATATATCCCATTGGAAAAGGGAATGACCCTAGTAGATCTTTTGGCATCGCTAAGTAACTGGGATGTATTTCAAAATAGCAGTTCATGAGTCAATACGATCCCCAATTTAAGAATAGTAATAAATATTTAATTTGTTGCCATTCTCAAGTTGATGATATTTGATACTGCTCGGAATATATATGAGTAGTTTTCCCTTCTA
>JBFEPE010000021.1:0-11255 GCA_041550235.1 Minisyncoccia bacterium | reverse complement strand
TAGAAGGGAAAACTACTCATATATATTCCGAGCAGTATCAAATATCATCAACTTGAGAATGGCAACAAATTAAATATTTATTACTATTCTTAAATTGGGGATCGTATTGACTCATGAACTGCTATTTTGAAATACATCCAGGGTATATTTCATCTACAAGAAATCGTTTGCCAATCAAATTAATTTCTTATTTTGCCTTTCAAGATAAATACACTGCCTTCAATTTTGAGAAATATCTAAAATCCGGTTCAGGTCGTGCTTTTATGAATAAACATTTTTTAAATACTTTATGAATATAAGTGAACAAAATAGCGAATTTTCATTTTGGCTTGAAAAAGTAAAAGAAAAAAATGGGCGAGTTTTTGAAATTTTAAAGGAATCTCATCCTATAATGGAAAAGTGTATCAAAAATAAAAAATACAGAGAAACTGCCATTGCAATGGAATCTTTTATTTGGCATCTTGGGTTGATTAAAAACGGCCTTTTTGATTTATGCGAACAAGACAATCTCTATGCTGCTAAAATTATTTACCGTTCTTTTATAGATCATTGGCTTAAGGCACAATATATATTTTCTAGATTTTCTAAAGAAAAAAACGATGATGTTGGCATGGAATACATGAAATTTTACTCCTTAAACGAAGATGTGAAATATGGCAGATCTTTACAAGAAATTACAAAAATTTTGAATAAGGAAATTTCTGGTGAAGATATTTGGGATACTCTTTTCAATTTTAAGCCAGAATTAAAAGAGATTGGGAAAAAAGAAATTAGAGAGAAGGCACATCAGTTTGAATATAAAAATGTTATAAATTTTTTAATAAATAAGACTACTATTGGCAGGTCTTTTGTTAGCGGAATTATTCCCGAATACTCCGAATTATCTTCTTTTGTTCATGGTGGTCCTAATGTAATTAATTACCTAATAAAAGAAAGAAAAAATAGGTTTAATTTATACAAAGGCATGATTAGATTTTCTTTTAATATGTATGTTATTAATGCATGGATGACTTATCTTATTTTAGCCGATATCATTGAGCCAAAGTTAAAAACATATGCTTCAAATCTTTATCCAGAACAATTAATGATCAATTAATTTTTATATCTAATCCATATTCACATTTTTATTAAGAACAAATCAAAGTGGAAAAAAAATTGAAAAGGGATATAATTGGGATATGGATGAGGTGCTATTAGAAGTGAAAAATTTGTCGGTGGTATTGGGCAAAGAAAAGATTATAGACAATCTTTCTTTTCAAGCCACCGAAGGAGAAACAATAACAATTCTTGGACCAAATGGTGCTGGAAAAACAATTCTCGTCAAAACACTTTTGGGCTTGCTACCCTACGAAGGAGAAATAATTTGGCAAAAAAAATTAAAATTAGGTTATCTCCCCCAAGAATTGAATCGTATGAAATCAAAAAATATACCATTAACGGTATTAGATTTTTTTAAACTCAAAAAAGATAAACCAAACGAAGAAGAAATATCAAAATTTTTAGAAAAGGTTGGCTTGAAAAAAGATTCTCTATCTAAAAATATAGGCAATTTATCAGGCGGTCAATTTCAAAGAATGTTAGTAGCATGGACTCTAATTTCAAATCCCAAAATAATATTTTTTGATGAGCCAATATTAGGAGTGGATATTGGCGGAGGAGAGACAATCCATTCACTCATTAGCGACCTCCAAAAAGAAAAAGACACAACAATTTTTCTCGTAACTCATGATTTAAATATCGTCTTTAAACACTCCAACAATGTCCTATGTTTAGGCAATCAAAAAAAGCATTATTTTGGTCCTCCTAAAAAAATCTTAAGCCCTGATATGTTAGAAAAGGTCTTTGGTATGGAAATAAAATTTCACAATCATGATTAATCAATCCATCCTCACAATAATAAGTGGAATTTTTATAAGCGGAATATCTGGGTATATCGGAACATTAATGCTCTCCAAAAAAATGTCAGTTATCGCTGGTCCATTAGCCCACTTATCCCTACCGGGAGCTGCCTTGGCTATTATTTGGGGGTTTAGCATTTCATTGGGAATTTTCCCATTTGTTATTTTAGGGGCAATATTAATTTGGCTATTAGAGAAAAAAACAAAATTGCCATTAGAAAATCTCACGGCAATAATTTTTGCTTTTGGATTGGGTGTGGCTCTTTTAATTTTACCTATTGGAGAAGCAGAGGATGCCCTTATAGGTAGTATCACAAAAATATCAGAAATAGAAACAATCATTGTTGTAATTTTAGGAATTTTAGTTTTCTTCCTTTTGAAATTTATTTATAAGAAAACAATGCTCATTAATATTGATGAGGGATTAGCAAAAGTAGAGGGTATCAATGTGAGTTGGTATAATCTCCTTTATTTATTAAGCATCGCTGTTGTTGTTGCTTTGGGGGTTTATTTAGTAGGCGGATTGATAACCGCGGCTCTTATTGCTATTCCTTCTGCATCGGCCAAAAATATTGGGAAAAATATGAGTGCTTATAAGATATGGGCTGTTATTTTTGGTATCGGCTCAACTATAATTGGAATCTTTTTGGCAAATTTACTAAATTTGCCTGCTGGTCCATTGATTATTGTCATAAGTGCCATCCTCTTCCTCCTCTCAATCTTCGTCAAAAGAAAATAGCCCCTTCCAATTTGCCTAATATTTATCTTATTTCTTAATATATCTAGTGCCTCTTCCTAATCCAATTCTCTCAATTAAACCCATCTTTAAAAATTTTGATATTGCCTGATTGATTGTCGGACGAGGAATACGGGTGTTCTTAAATATTTCCAAAGGGGAAATCTCTCCGCTAAAATCATCAATAAAATCCCAAATAATTTTTTGCTGAGCAGAAAGAAGTTTTTCTGCTTCTTTTTTTGACAATAATTTAATTGCCTCTTGAGATTGCTTCAAGATTATTTTTAGAAAAAAAGACATCCAAGGCAAAACATCCTCTTTGTTAGTTCTAAATGTTTTTTGGCTTTTTCTTAAAGATAAGTAATATTCTGGCTTATTATCTTCAATTAATTTCTCCTGAGAAATATAAGGCATATATTCATAACCCTGCTGGAGTAAAAGTAAATTTGATAATATCCTTGACAACCTTCCATTTCCGTCAATGAATGGATGAATTAAAAGAAATTCTATGACAAAATTGCCGATAATAATCAACGGATGAAATCTCCTTTTCAAAAAAGCATCTTGAGTCCATTCAATCAATTCTTGCATCTCTTTTGAAACGAGATGAGGCGGAGTTGTTTCAAATAATACCTGATTAGAATCTCCAACTAATACTACTTTGTTTTCAGTAGATTTATATTCTCCTCTATGATTTTTGTCTTTTTCTGTGTATTTCAATAGTTCTCTATGGAAAAATTTAATCACACCTTCTGAAAATGAAATTGACTTATATGATTCAAAAACATTAGAAAGCACTTCATAATATCCTTGAACTTCTTGCTTGTCTCTATCTTTAAATTTTGAGATATTGACCCCCCTCATCAATCTTTCAATATCTTCATCTGATAATTCCGACCCCTCAATCCGAGTGGAAGATCCCGTGGAAGTGATAATAACTGACTTTTTAAGTCTATCAAAAAATTGAGGTCCTAATTTCGCCCCTGATTTCCACTCTTCTTTTATAGAATCTATCTGCTCAATGAGGTCATAAATATCCTGTGGCAGATTTTCTAATCTTTTATCAAATTTATTAAGCATATTTCTTCACCAAAAATCTAATATAATCTTATATATCCTATACATTAGATTATATAAGATTATATAAGATAATCAATAGCAAATTCCTATTTTATTTATAACTCATGAATATATTCAGTAGTTGATAATTTATGCAAATAAATTTTTAAAGCTGTTTTTTATTTCTTTGGATTTGTGGAAAAATTGAGGTAAAATATGATTATACACCTTATGGCAAAACGGAGATCCCCCGCCGAAGGCGGGGTAGATATTTTTTTATGAATTGCAGAAAGTATGAAATTTCTAAATTGCTTTGACAATTATCATTCCAAAATATGCTATAATAAAGATATATAATATGACAAAAATATGGAAAATATAAAAAAAATAAAAAATTTAATAATTTTTCTAATAGTAGTATTTATTTTAATATTCAGCATCTTTATTATCCCCACCCCCTCTTACTTAGAAAAAATATATTTCCCAATAGTTGCCATTTTAGGATTTATTTTTCTTATCTTGGGGTTGATGCTTATTCTTTTTGCTAGAAAAGAAAAAGGAGAAGAAAAAAGAAAACTAAGATTATTTTTAATAATAACCGGAATCTCTGCAATGTCTCCCTTGATTTTCTCTGTGCTACATAATCTATTCTATGCGATGGCAATCACATTTGAGAATTTTAGATATTTACTTGATTTATTACAAGCAACTTTCTTTATCATATCAGTGATGGCATCTCCAATAGTATTTATTATTGGAATAATCACCAGCATCATCTTAATCAGAAAATATAGAATGTAAGATGTGAATGGTTGTGAATATTGCTCTTAATATTTTTTAATTAAAAAAGCAACAAAGACAAGCAAGAAAAAATGGATGGGATTTTGAAGGTGGTTAAGTTATTTAATAAGTAGGCAGTATCTATTTATTAGTTGCAATAATAAATTAATTAAGAAATATGATTAAAAAAAATATCAAAATAAGTAAAATGCATTGTGTCTCCTGTGCAGTGAATATTGAGGAGGCACTCAAAAAAGAAGAAGGGATAAAATCTGCTGTGGTTAATTTTGCCACAGAAAAAGCCCACTTAGAATTTAACGAGCAGAAAACAAATTTAGAAAAAATAAAAAAAGTGATAAGGGGCTTAGGTTATGACGCCCTTGAAGATGAGCATCATCATGGATTAGACTTGAATAATCAAGTAACTAAGAAAATGAGGTGGAGATTTCTAATCTCTCTCATCTTGGGCTTGCCTATTATCTATCTTGTTATGGGAGAAATGATTGGGTTGCCTCAGCCAAAAATTTTTATTGAAAATAATATCATTTTGCAATTGATTTTATCCACTTTGATTGTCTTGGCTAACTTAAATATTTGGTCTTCGGGCATTAAGAAAATTTTTAAATTTAGGCCCAATATGGATTCTCTAATTTTTATCGGGACATTCACTGCTTATCTTTATAGTCTTATTGTTTCTATTAGTTATTTTATAAATCAAACAAATATATCCCATCTTTATTTTGAAAGTGCAGTTTTCATCCTCATATTTATTGCTTTGGGCAAATATTTAGAGAATGCCACCAAAGGAAAAACTGGAGAAGCAATTAAAAAATTAATTGGGCTCCAACCAAAAGAAGCGACCATCATCTTAAATGGAGAAGAAAAAAGAATTCCTATTTCAGAAGTGAAAGTAGGAGATATTATTCTAGTAAAGCCGGGGGAGAAAATTCCTGTTGATGGCTTGGTAGTGGAAGGATATTCCTCAGTTGATGAAAAAGCAATTACAGGAGAAAGTATTCCTGTGGAGAAAAATATTGGCGATATTGTCATTGGGGCGACTATTAACAAGACGGGTGTTTTGAAATTCAAAACTACTAAAGTTGGCTCAGAAACTATGCTGGCTCAAATAATCAAAGTGGTTGAGGATGCAGTTGGCTCCAAAGCTCCAATTCAACTTTTGGCCGATAAAATATCTCTTTATTTCACACCAATAGTTTTTGTAATTGCTGTTTTGGCTTTTGTTGTATGGCTAATCGCCGGTCAATCTTTTGTTTTCTCTTTGGTTATTTTTGTTACGGTTCTGATTATCGCTTGCCCCTGTGCTTTAGGACTGGCTACACCAACAGCAGCAATGATGGGAACGGGATTGGCGGCTCAGAATGGAATTTTAATTAAAACTAGCAGGGCATTAGAAACAGCAGAAAAAGTAAATTTAGTAATCTTTGATAAAACAGGCACTTTAACAAAGGGGGATCCCGAAGTAACAGATATTATACCTATCTCCCCTCTTGTCATTCCTGCGGAGGCAGGAATCAAAAAAGAATCAAAAAAAGAACAATTATCCGAATCAATTACAGAAATAGCAAATCAAGAAATCACTCAAATAGCGGGTAGTTTAGAAAAAAACTCGGAGCATCCACTGGCTCAAGCAATTGTCAATTATGCAATTAAAAAAAATATTGCCTTGAGTGAGGTCAATGATTTTAGGGCTTTGCCCGGTCAAGGTGTCTCAGGAAAAATTGGAAATAATAAGGTCTTATTGGGAACTAGAAAATTAATGACTGACAATGGGATACCCCTTTGTCATTCCCGCGAAGGCGGGAATCTGAATTGTTTTGTAGAAGAAAAAATGATAGAACTTGAAAATCAAGGCAAGACGGTAATGATTTTATCAGTTGATAATAAAATTTTAGGATTGATTGCTGTTGCCGATACATTAAAGGAAAACTCAAAAGATGCTATAAAAATTCTCCATCAATTGGGCAAAAAAACGGCCATTATTACTGGGGATAATAAAAGAGTGGGAGAGGCAATCGCCAAACAATTGGGAATTGATTCTGTTTTGTCAGAAGTCTTACCTAAAGAAAAAAGTGATGAGATAAAGAGGTTGCAAGATGAGGGAAATATTGTAGCCATGGTAGGAGATGGAATAAATGATTCGCCTGCTTTGGCTCAATCTGATTTGGGCATTGCATTGGGGTCAGGTACTGATATTGCTATGGAAACAGGGGAAATTATTTTAATTAAGGATGATTTAAGGGATGTGGTGAGGGCTATTGATTTAAGCAAATATACTCTCAATAAAATAAAGCAAAATCTTTTTTGGGCTTTCTTTTATAATGCAATCGGCATTCCGATAGCAGCAGGGATACTCTACCCTTTCACAGGCTGGCTGCTTAATCCGGCAATTGCTGCCTTGGCTATGGCTTTTTCTTCGGTGAGTGTCGTCTTAAATGCTCTATCAATGAAGTTAAAAAAGTTCTAATGCTTCATTTCAGGCTCATTTTGTATTGGAATCAACTCCAAAAATTGACAAAAAAAGCAAATTATCCACAATCCGATAATTTGATTGATATTTTTTTGATGGGCGGTATAATTAATCTATTGGATAAATAATATCCCCCCCGCCCTGCGAAGCAGGGCGGGGGGATAGGCAACATTAATTATATGGAAAATTTAAAGGACACTAAGGGATTAGTGAAAAAATTAAAAGAAGAGGGTATATTAAGAACCCCAAATATTATAAAGGCGGTTGAAAAAGTGGATCGCCTTAATTTTGTTATAGAATATCTAAAAGATGATGCTTATCTAAATGCTCCTCTTGGAATAGGTTTTGGGCAGACAATCTCTCAGCCATTAACTGTCGCCTTTATGTTGGAATTGCTTCAGCCAAAAAATGGCGATAAGATTTTGGATATTGGTTTTGGTTCGGGATGGCAAACTGCAATATTATCTGAGATAGTTTCTCCTGACGGAGAGATTCACTCTATTGAAATAATTCCAGAGATTTTTGAATTTGGGAAAGAGAATTTAAAAAAATTGGGATTTTTGAATAAGAATATAATCAAATTATATAATCAGGATGCTCACAACGGCATCCCCAATGAAGCTCCTTTTGATAAGATAATCTCTGCGGCCGCTCCTCAAGAGGGCATTCCGGACGAGTGGAAAAAACAATTAAGTGTAGGCGGAAGACTTGTCTTCCCTATGGAAGATAGTTTGTGGCTATTAGAGAAAAAGTCAGAGGACGAATTTATTGAGAAAAAATATCCCGGCTTTGTATTTGTCCCATTGGTTAGAAAGAATATAGATAATGGAAGTTAGAGAAGCCGTCATTTTCAAAAAATCTAAAATCTTGATTTAAATAAAAAAAGGGAGGCACTTGCCTCCACACCGCTGTTGTTTTCTCGCATTATAGATATTCATTGACCCACAACCAGTGGACAAAGTCCCAATTTTCTATACTCCTCCTAGTCATCCCAATGAATGACCCTTTTCCATCAAATGATACCATTCCAATTTCATTTTCCGCTAATCTTTTAAAATAGTCATCCTTAGTTTCCTTATCTTCTTTGTGCCTAACTGAATTCCAAACCTCGCCGGAAAGAATTAATTTCCGATATTTTTGTGATTCTCCAATTAGTCTAATTGCCCCATCACGATGATCCCTCTCATTTACTACAATAACATTAGTTTCTTGTTGTGCTATTTGTGCCACCATCCATCCCATCGGAACAAATCCATCTATAACAATTTTTTCAATAACATCAATAATATACCTCCCCTTGGCACATCTACTAGTCCCATCGTAATATTTTTTCTCAAAATTTTTTATTCCTCTGTAGTAAGGGCTATTATAATAATACTCTCTTCTTTTGTATTTTTGATATCCTGATACTTTTTCCGTGAAATTATAGAACTCATCGGCGATTTTTAGAAGTTCCTTTTCTGAAATTTTGATCCCAAAATAATTCAATATTGTCCGGGCTACTTTAATTTCAAGGCTTTTTTTGCCATTTTTTTTAATTTTCTCCCAGTCATTCTGCTGTCCCCTATAATGCATAAACATCTCTGCCACCACAAGGTCAAATTCCTTATGACGAATAAATAGATAATCGTTATAATTCAGAATTCTTGTTATATCACACTTGTAAAAATCTGAATGCCGAAATGCTTTAAAAACACTATCTTCTTCCGCTTTGATTGATTGGAATGGAAAATATCTATCCACTGGACCGATAAATAATACCCTCTTCTTTTCACCATCATTTAAACTACTCATTTTTTGTTCCTCCATTATTTATATTGATATAGTTTTTAACTGCTAAAATCATACTACCAAATATTATTTAATTTGTCAAATTGGGCAGGGAGAGAGATTTTGATTATTGCTCTTATTGTTTATACTTAATATTGAGGTGATTGTGCCACCTTTGGCGGAGAAAAACACCCCGTCGCCCTTCGGGCACCACCCCTCTATTAGAGGGGAATTAACAACTCCAAAGAAAATCAAAATTTTGAATATCTAGAGAGTAAATAGAAACAAATTAAGGAATGGGGAGCGATGATCTATATATTCAAATGTTTGAGTTTTGCCGACTTTCAAATAGAGGCAAAACGAGTTCTTGAATTAATCATCGCGGAGACAAGAAATAAATTGCAAGGCAATTTCTTTCTTGGCGGTAATGGATATAATTTGTCTATTTGCGAACGAAATAGAGAAATTTTAGATTTTTTTGGGAGAGAACACCCCGCCTTCGCTAAATCTATGGCAGGGCAAAGGAGAAACACCCCGTCCCGCCTGAGGCGGACCACCCCTCTATTAGAGGGGAATAAGATAGCAAATATGAACAATGAGGAGAAGAGCAAAAAAATTGTTCTATTGATAGGCGATATTATCTGCCTCTACTTATCATTAGCAATAATGCTATTATTAAGATTTGGCTCTTATCAATTCAGCGGAAATTCGTGGATGATCCACATCAAAATATTTTCAGTAATATTCTTCATTTGGCTTGTAGTATTCTATATCGCCCATCTATATGAAATAGGAGGGATATCAAATATAAAGAAAAATCTTTGGTTGATATTAGAATTTCAATTTTTAAATTTATTATTATCCATCTCATTTTTCTATATATTCTCAATAATCACCCCAAAAACAAACTTGATTTTAGTTTCTGTTATTTCAACAATACTTCTTTTCGGCTGGCGAGCAATTTTTTATTCAACATTATCAAAATTTCAACCAAGAAGAGTTTTGCTATTAGGGAGAGGTTTAGAAATAGAGCAAGTTCAGAAAAAATTAGGCTCAAATTATTTAGGTTATCAATTTTTTGAATTAGTGGAGGAATTTGAGGAATTAAGAAAAAGCGATATAGAAAAAATAATTTTTGATAATAATATTCAAGTTGTTGTTATTAAAGATTTGATGACCAATCCTAAATTTTATAGAAAAATATTCCAAATTGGATTTAAAAAAGTTCAAATTTTTGATTTAGCTACTTTCTATGAGATGATATTTAAAAAAATTCCTCTCAATCTTTTGGGGGAAGCATGGTTTTTATCAAATGTTAATTGGTTAAATAAAAAAATATATGATTCCATCAAAAGGATTTTAGATTCATCTTTGGCTGTTGTCGGCCTCATCATCTCATCGGTTTTTTGGCCATTTATTATTTTGGGAATAAAAATAAGTTCGCCCGGAGAAATTTTTTATACTAATTGGAGAGTAGGGCAAGGAGGAAAAAAATTTAAAATAATTAAATTTAGGACAATGATAAATTTTTCAGACAAAGCAAATCCTCAATGGATAGAGAGAGACGATAAGAGAATTAATAAATTCGGTAAGTTTTTGAGAGTGAGTCATTTAGACGAGATCCCTCAATTTATTAGCATAATAAGAGGGGAGATGTCTTTTGTTGGACCTCGCCCAGAAAGGAGTGATTTAGTTGAGGTCTTTTCAAATGAAATTCCATTTTATGATATTAGGCATCTAATAAAGCCGGGGCTAATTGGATGGGCTCAATATAATCATCCTCATAGTAGATTCTCATCTTTGGAAGAGAATATTGATGATACAAAAAAGAAGGTTGAGTATGATTTATATTATTTAAAGAACCGCTCTCTTTGGTTAGATATAAGTATTATGATACGAGCGATAAGAATATTCTTCACCCAAAAAACAAGCTAGGCTTTGATGGTTGGGCATTAAGTCTATAAACAAAAAACAAAAAATACTTAATATATCACCCCGCCCCCTTCGGGGCGGGGTGACAAGCACCATTTCGTTCTTGCCAAATAAATCTATAAACAAAAAATCATCTACAAAAACAACCCCTATAAAAAGAGGTCGTTTTTATTAGCATAAATTGAATGTAGGCATCCGTCCTTACTTAACTGCATCCTTAAGACCCTTACCCGCCTTAAACTTAGGTGCAGTAGAGGCGGCTATCTGAATTTTTTCACCTGTTTTTGGATTTACTCCCATTCTCGCCTTTCGGTAAGAAACCTTAAAGGAACCAAAATTTGTAATATTAACTTCGCCCTTTTTAGCCAACTCAGAAGTAATTCCATCAAAAACAGCATTTACGACTCTTTGAGCTACCGCCTTTGAGTCTAAACCTGCCTTTTCCATTACCAAATCAATTAATTCGTCTTTACTCATGTTTTTATATATAAAATCTTATTAAAACCGACCGACCTTTTTGATTATCTCTAATATAACATATTTAAAGGCATAATTAAAGGGCATTGCCAAAAGGATTTTTAGCCCCCCTTAT
>JBFEPE010000020.1:0-11928 GCA_041550235.1 Minisyncoccia bacterium | reverse complement strand
TTCCCACTTGATATCTACAAAATCACCAGCACAGATATTTATTGTTTGACCTGGCCATGCTGTGACATTGTTTCCTGTCTCTGAATCTTTTCCTTTTACTTTAAAATCTTCAAACTCAGGAGACTTTGCTGTTGCTTTTAGGTAGCCCTTCCAAAAAACAGGATTAAACAATCCTCCTCCATCAAGTCTGATATGTCCGCAAGCCCTACTAGCCGGACTTTTAGAAAAATTAAATTCATCTAAATAAGAGCAAACTTTATTCTCTTCGCCTATTGAATTGGGAATACAATAATCATTGTTCGCCCCATAAAATCCGCTGCTTCCTGCTTGATAACAAGGGGTTAAAAAACTTGTTATTAGAGTATCCATTTTACAATCATTTGATCTTGCCCCCGTATCAGTCCCTGTTGTAATTAATTCTGTTTCAAAAACTCGCCAGGGATGAATTATCTTTTTATTAGCCATCGGCTTAAAACATGTTTTCTCTTTTTTCTTAGGACACTTTTCTGACTCAAAATCAGTTGATTTATCAAAAACAAAAACATTTTTTGTGGGAAAATCAAGTGAAATATGTAAATCCTCGGGATTCCCCCAGCCATCATTTAATTCCGTCACATTCCCTTGAATCGTCATTTGAGTAGCGGAAACAAAATCAACTCTTGTCGCAAAAACAAAAGCCAAAAAAATAATTATTAAAAATGTTTTTATTTTTTTATTCATTTTTTAAATACAAGGCAAAGATTAAGATATTTCCAATCCCTCCCCCCGCCCGCCAAAGGCGGATGTGCCACCTACGGCGGGGGGAGGGATTTATAAACGATTTAATTATTTTTTTTATCCATTTTTCTTCTCTTATTCCCCTCTTATAGAGGGGTATCCAGCCTCTGCAAGTCAGGGGCTGGACGGGGTGTTTTTCTTCACCCCACTATTGACATCTTATTAAATATATGCTATGATTACAGCGGAGGTAAAAAATGGGTGATTTAAAAATTAATAATGAAAAAAATCATGGAGTGGATTTTCTTGATTTATACGGAGCATTAACTGGAATTGAAGTGTGGGGACTAGTTGAAAAAAGTATTAAAAATAGCATGGATAAAGAAAAATATAGTACTGTATACATAAATCATCTATGGATACCAGTTCAAAATAGTTCCGACAAGTCAAATTTCCCAGGAAAGAACTCTATTCCTTCTGAAATTTATGTTTCATTTAGAGCATATGGCTACAAAAATAAGGAAGATGAATTTTTGTTGGAAATTTTTAATTCTTTTTCTTTCAAATGCCACGATATAGAAACAAAAATAAGACTCACAAAAATGAGAAGAGGAAGGGTGGTGAAAAATCCTGTTTTGGATTAATGATTCCAGGGGCAGGGTTTCGCTGAATCTAAAGTGAAATCTTGCCATTTTTTTTAATCATCACCATTACCATCCTTAATTATCCCCACCAAACCTTTAAATTGCCCTGAGCCGTGCCACCATTTGATGGCACGGCTCTTTTTGAATTCCTCATTTCCTCAACCATCATTCCAATTAAGATTAGGGGTAGTAAATTCTTCGCTTTCCCAAATAACCTCTCCTGCATCAGTATCAATTATCTTAATTGAGTAAGTCCCTTCCTTGTATTCATGGCTTGGGCTAGACTTGGAATCAATAAACATACAATCTCTTTCAAATTGGCTACCATCACCCCAATCAATCTCAAGGCATTTCGGTATTATGCTGGCATATTTCAGATGATAGGAAATAATCGGTGTCCAACGATTCCACCAAAACATTTCCACTTCTAAATCAATGATGTTCTCAACAACAAGGTCATCCATTTCCTGCGACTTTTTACAGCCCCATGTTCCTAATAACAAAAGCGACATTACCATTACTCCAATAAGAGCAATTATTCTGTTTGTTTTCATTTTTTCCTCCAAATTTTAAATTTTTTAATCCTAATTACATTTTTATTTTTATAAGAATAGCCGTCAAACGATAAGTATTGACTTTTTTTAAAAAATATGAAACAAAAAACACGGGAAATTAATTCCCGTGTTTTTTGTGTTTTTTGAATAGCAAGAAATATAAATATTTTGGACTACGAAATATAAAAACTATCTCTCCCTTTGTCATTCTTCGCCAAAAGCGAACATTCTGCCCGCTATTGACAAATATATTTATTTATTAATAATATCAGCCCTGAAATTCAGAGCAGGATTCCTGTTGTTTTAAAGACTGTCTGCAATGTTTAAAATTAAAAGATTTTCGGGATAATTATACCCATCCTAAAAATAGCAATACTAATTGAGAAATAAAATAACTATATTTTTCTAACTAAATCAAAATCCAATACAAAAAATGGGGGCTTGACATGTTTGATAAAATAGTTTAAAATAACTATCATATGAAAAAAATATCAATATTTTTATTAGCGATTATACTAGGGATGGTTCTTTTGCCTAGTGCTAAAATAAAATTTAATAATGTAAGAGCTACTGGCATATCGCCAACACGTGTGCTTGTTTTTGGTTGGGACGGAGTATCAAAGAAGAAAATCATTAAACAACTAGATTCCTTGCCTGCAATACAAGAAATTATTAACACTGGTTCTATGGTTGATATTCATATTACAGAAGATACGTCGACTAAGGCGGGATGGGCTCAAATTCTTACGGGATATAGTGCTGATATAACAGGCGTGTATACAAACTTTGTGTTTAAAGAAATCCCTGATGGCTATAGCATATTCGGCAGACTTCACAAACAATTCGGTCTAGACGCGCCTATAGAGAATGATAATATATATAATTTAATGGTTACTGGTAAAGGTGCAAATGTTGGAACTGGAACGAACAAGCTTGGCAAACACCCGTTTTTTATAGAAAAAAAATATCTTGATTATCAAATAACAAACCAGGAACGACCCAATAGTGAAGTTTTCGATTTAGCAACACAAGGATTGCAAGATTATGCTACAAATCATAAAAATGAGAATCTCTTTGCTTTTATCCACTTCCATTCCCCTGACTTTGAAGGACATATGTATGGGCAAGACTCTTCGGAATACCATTCTAGTATTGAATCAGATGATTATTACACTAGTAAAATTTTAGAAAAAATAAAAGAATTAGAAATATATGAGGATACCTTAATCTATATTACCAGCGATCATGGTTATGATGACACGGATGAACCATATCGTTATGATTGGGATTTATTCAACCAGATAGGTCATCACGCTCAAGCTCCTTATGTATTTTTAGCTAGCAATGATAAAAGTGTAAAGCGGGCAGGAAACCGTTATGATATAGCGTCCACCATACTAAGCAGATTTAATGTCAACCTTGAAGATTCTGGTTTTCCGCCTCTATCCGGCACATCTCTGCGGGGTATAGAAAAGAATAAACCATTGGGCGATAGTAAACCAAAGGATTCCCTTGAATCGGATAATATTAAAAATACCTTTTTAATCAGTTGGTCGGGCACAAACAGGAGCCGCATAAAAGAGTTGCTTAATAATGGAGAGTTGCCAAATCTCAGAAGCCTTTATCAGGAAGGTAGATTAGTAGATATTGATATTACTACAAATAATATCAGCACGTATGATGATGAATTTGTAGATGGGCAAGTATCTAAGGGGCCTGATTCAGTTGCGAGTGCATGTGTTTTATTAACAGGATACGGACCTGGTGTAACCAATTGCTATGCTCCTAGTGTCTATGCCCCCGAGGCTTCTCTGTTACCTCAGGGGTATACAATATTTGAACACATAAAGGATAAATGGCCCAACAAGTCCACTGCTTTTTTAATGGGTGAAGATAGCGAAAATTGTATTCATCCAATGGATATAGATGAACTCCTTGTAAATAATAAATATGCTGTTGATGTCTACAAAACTCATCTTGTTAGTGATGATGAGGTATTAGGGGAATCTTTTAACATAATTGACAATATAGGCGATGATGGGCTTTTCGCATTTATTCATCTTGCCAAAACTGATGTTGCGGGTCACTCTTATGGAGAAGGTTCCGCAGAATACAAAAATGCCATCAAAGAAAGTGATATCCAATTAGGAAAAATTATAGAAAAATTAAGACAAGTAGACGAATATGAAAAAACCCTAATCTATGTTACCGCAACTAGTGGATTTGACAACCAAGATGCTTTATATCCTCATCCCGCCGGGTCGCAGGGACATACACACAGAATGGGATCATATATTTTTTTGGCAACAAATGATTCTGCTATTACAGATCATGGACTACAGATAGACATTGCTTCTTTTATCGCAAAAAGATTTGGACCTGACGATGTCCTCTATGGTGACTTCAATGGTGATAACATTGAAGATATGGCTTATGCCTATCATAAGCCAATACTATCATGGGATGTTAAATTAGGAGGCACAAATACCTTTAAAACTTGGGCTTCTGGTTTCGGATCAGCCAACAAGGCCAACGGTAAAAATGTGACTGGTGATTTTGATGGCGACAATCAAGATGATGTTTTGTTAATTTTTAAAAATCCCATCCGAGGTTGGCGTGGACATATGCTCACTCCTAATTCTAGCGGATCAAGATTTGATGAGGTATTGAATGTTTTAACAGGAATGGAGGCGGGAGATATTGGTGTATATGATATCAATAATGACGGAAAGGAAGAGGTCATTAATACTGTAAATGGCATTAAATATTGCTTGAGTCTTAATTCATCTGATAATAAGTTTTATCATACGAATTGCCCTATTTCTGATTATTAAAATGCCCTAAAAAATTAGACACGATATGTCTAATTTTTTAGGGTCAGACTACACTCATCCTTCTGTGCTTGTCTAATTCCTAATCAATTGTCTTTACAATTGGCAAACCATTATTTCCTACTGGAATATAAATCGTGCTATGATTTGGGCTACTCGCCATTTCCATTTGTGCCTGAATTGCCTCATGCTGAAGATACTTATCGCTTAGAGTGGTATTAATAATTTCTTGAGCAGCTGCAATTCCCTTTGCTTCCTCAACTTTTATTTGTGCCTTTTGTTGCTCCACCTTCACTAATTGCTCTGTTTGCTCTATCACCATTTCATTTACCCTTATTTCATTTTTGGCATTAAGCACTCGCTGATATCTTTGATATGCCGGCATACCAAAAGCCAAAATCAATATTGCGACAATAATCGCTGATATTAGCAAAATAAATCCTTTTGTTTGACTCATATTTTTTATTTTATTTTGTTTAAATTTTCGACTTTTTATTTTTTAATTAATTTTAATATTTTACTTTTGCTGCTATCCCTCCCCCTTTTATTTAATACTATCATCTTCATTGCTATTGGCAAGCCCGTTCCATTTCTCTATCGCCATAACTCTCACTCTCTCAATAAAACTCCTGCTAAAAATTTTAACAACCCATTTCTCTACCAAAATAAATACCACAATAAATCCTATAAAACTTAATCCTATTACCTTAAAATCTCTTGTAATAGAATCTATAAATGAAGAGAAAAAATATCCAATTGACAAAAATGTAGTAACAGATGCTAATGAAGAAACGAAAAGATAGATAAAATATTTTCCCATCTTCATTTTTGTCGCCCCAGCAGCGGCCGAAGTGAGATGCCCAAAGCAATAAACAAATTTGGAGAAGAATAAAACCCAAAAGCCACCTTTATCAAATGCTCTCTTTATCTTATCAAATCTTTCTGGCGATAAAAAAATAAACTTCCCAAATTTTTTTATAAATTTTTCACCAAATCTAAGGCCAAGATAATAAAATATTAAATCGCTCGTATATATCCCTAAAAATGTTATTACAAAAACAGACCAAAATTTAAATATATTAAAATGAGCCAATGATCCTGCTGTCATCATTGCCTCTGCTCCCATAAATATCATTACTAAATATAGAAAAACATATTTTAAATCCATAGTTAGATTTTAATATATTTTCTTGATTATACAAAATAATAATATATGAAAAAATTATCTCCCTTTTGTCATTCTTCGCTTTTTCTTTGTCATTCCCGCGAAGGCGGGAATCTAATTCCCCTCTAATAGAGGGGTGGCTCGCCACGAAAGAAATTGCTTCGCAATTTCAACGTGGCTGAGGCGGGGTGTTCCTGATTATTACAAGAATCAAAAATTTGCTTTTTTGGGAAAATATATTAGAATATCCTCATAATCAAATATATAAAAATATGGCACATCGTAAAGCGGGAGGATCAACAAAGCTTGGGCGAGACTCTAAATCAAAAAGATTGGGTGTAAAACTTTTTGATGGACAGAAAGTAAGTCCAGGAATGATTATCCTCCGACAAAGAGGAACAAAATATTTGCCCGGAGAAAATGTAAAATTAGGCAAAGATGATACAATTCTATCCCTTAAAGAAGGGTCTGTTAAATTTAAGAAGGTCTATAAGAATTGCTTCAATGGCAAAAAAAGAAGAGTTGCAAGAGTTTCTGTCATCTAATAAATTACATCCAACTACCCCCCTCTATGGAGCGGGAATGATAAGGACAAGATTTTTTTATTTCAATAAACTACTGAAATTAATTCAGTAGTTTATTCAGTAATATATTCAGTAGTTAAATGTATATACAAAATATCGCTTACCAAAATCTACTTAGAGTAAAACTCTACTATTAAACTGGTGTTGAAGTTGGGCTTTAAATCATCCATCATTGGAACTGAAACAACCTTAATCTCAAATTTATCCTTATCAATTTCCAAAAAATTTGGAACCTCCTGCTTCTTTAACTTCCCCGCCAAATCACCAAATATTTTCTTATTAGAACTCTCAGGGCGAATTGATATAACATCACCAACCCTTATTTCTCTTGATGGAATCTTTGACTTTCTGCCATTTACCAAAAAATGCCCGTGCGAAACCATTTGCCGAGACAAACTTCTGGCATCAGCCAATCCCGAACGAAAGACTATATTATCCAACCTCATTTCTAATCTTGAAAATAACAGCTCATTTGTCGAGCCCTTCTTCTTGCTTGCCTCTTTGAAATATCTCCTCATTTGCCTTTCATTAATTCCATAAATTAATTTTGCCTTTTGCTTTTCTAATAATTGTTTTCCGTATTCAGAAATAGATTTTGGACGAGCAGTGCTTTTCATTCCGGGCTTATGAGGCCTCTTAAGAAATGAGCACTTAGGCGAAAAACACCTCTCCCCCTTCAAGAAAAGTTTTTCTCCTTTGGCTCTACATTGTCTACATCTTTTATCTAATATCATATGATTATTTTATTAAAGAAATTTTTTCTTCGCCCTACACCCTTCTTTCTGCTCTTGGACGACAGCCACCATGACGAATTGGTGTGATGTCAGAAATTTGAGTTATATTAACATTCTTAGAAGATAATGTCCTTAATGCAGAATCTCTTCCGCTTCCAATACCCTTAACAAAAACTTCAAAATTATTAAGCCCTGATTTGCTTATCTTTTGAAGAAGATTCTCTGCAACCTGAGATGCCGCAAAGGGTGTTGCTTTTTTTGGACCCTTAAACTTTAAATGACCACTTGTGCTCCATGCAATAACATCACCTTTTTCATTTGTGGCAACAATGCGAACATTATTATAACTCACGGAAATATAAATTCGCCCCGACCGGCTAACAACCTTTTTTGTCGAGATTGATTCATCGCTTTGCTTCTTGGCTGATTTTAAAGCATCAACCTCCTTCAATGCCTCTTCACTTGTTTGAGATATAACTCTTTTCTTTCCCATAAAAAACAATTTAAAACTTAAATATCAAAAAGTCAAGTAATTACTTAAGACCTATTTTCCTTTTTCCACTGCCAGCTGTCTTTCGGACATTACCGCGAACGGTTCGACTATTTGTTTTTGTTCTTTGTCCGCGAGCAGGCATTCTCTTTGCATGCCTTGATCCGCGATAACTATTTATTTGCTTTAATCTATCAATATTGCCCCTCACCTCTCTTTTTAAATCTCCCTCTGTTTTATATTCTTTTTCTATAATTTCTTGGATTTTATTAATTTCATCACTCTTTAATTCCTTTGCTCTTATATCAAAAGAAATACCAGCTGATTTTAACACCCTTTCGCTTAATGTTGACCCTATTCCAAATATATATGTGAGGGCAACGACTATTCTTTTTTCTTCTGGGATATTTACCCCTAATATTCTAATCATATTTTTTCTTCGCCTCGCCATAGTCTTTGACGAAGGCGGGTTTATTTAATATGTAAGTGCCACTGATTTCCCCCCCCGCCGAAGGTGGTACATCCGCCTCTGGCGGGCGGGGGGGAGTTATTCAATATTTCATATTTTTTATTAAGTATTTCTAAAATTGCCTTATTGCATCAGTTATCCCTGCCTTTGCTTATGCCTTGGATTACTACAAATAACAAGAACTCTTTTCTTTCTCTTTATTGTTTTACACTTTTTACAAATTTTTTTTACAGATGCTCTAACTTTCATGATATTAAATATAGATATTCTAATAAAACAAGAAAAGATAAAGATGCTACCAATCCCTCCCCCGACAAAGTCGGGGGAGGGATAAAATCAACTATTTCTCAATTCGCCATCATATTAATTATTTTCGCAAAACAATCCTTCCCTTGTCCTTATCATATGGGCTAAACTCAACCACTACTCTATCACCAGAAACTATTCTTATGCGATAAAGCCTCATCTTTCCAGAAAGATGAGCTAGCACTATTCTCCCATTATCTAACTTCACTCTAAAGGTAGTATTTGGAAGTGCTTCTTCCACCTCCCCCTCTATTCTTTCGCCCATCTCCTTTTTATTTTCGCTTCTTGCACTTCTTGATTTCCCTCTATTTTTACTTCTTTTGAATGGTCGCACCATAATTTAATACTATGAATTATATCTATTTTTGAATTTTAGTCAAATAACTATCTTAAAATGCCGAGGCTGGATACTGAATAAGATGGCGGAGAAGGAGCGGAATCATCTTTCTCTGGAACATCAACGGGGTCAATATTAAGAATAGAAAATATCTCATTGGCGATCTTAACTGCTGAATATGGCTGAGAAAAATAATTTGCTCTCTTGGCTAATCTCTCCGCCAATTCCTTATCATTGATAATATCTAAAATTTCCTGAACTAAAATTTGAGGGAGAATATTCTTTTCTTCTAAAACGGTTGCCGCCCCCACTTTCTGATATTCAAGAGCATTTTTTCTCTGATGACCGCCAGCAGAATTAGGCAAGGGAATTAAAATGGATGGCTTATTGGCAAAGGAGATATCAAAAATAGTCCCACTCCCCGCCCGAGCAACAACTAAATCACAGGCAGAAAGAATGTTGGAATAATCTTTCTCATTTAAAAATCCAGCCACCTTATACATTTTCTTATATTCCTCTGGCACACCATGGAGAATAATATTCGCCTCGGCTGAAATTTGTTTTTCATTTAATGTCCCCACTTGATGAAAAATTTGAACTTTATTTTTTATCAAATCATTTAGGGAATTCAGAATTAAATCATTTATTTTTTGAGCTCCTTGCGAGCCGCCCAAAACAAGAAGAAGTGGCCAATTATTATAAAACCCAAAGCTCTCTCTTGCCTCTTCCCTTGGAGATGATGAGAGTAATCCAGTTCTCACGGGATTACCCACAATAGCAACTTTTGAACTTGGAAAGTATGATTCTGCTTGAGGAAATGCCAATCCAATTCTTTTAGCAAATTTTGCTGCTATTCTATTGCTAACTCCCGGAATGGAATCTGATTCATGAATGAATATTGGAATGCGATATAACCAGCCGACTAAGATAACTGGCACTGAGCCAAATCCTCCCTTGCTAAAAATTATATCAGGCATAAATCTCCAAATAGTTATCAATGATTGGATAAATCCAATCATTACCTTAAATATATCAAATAAATTTAAAACGGAAACATATCTTCTCATTTTTCCTGCCATTATAAATTTTGTTTTGATTTGTTTTTTATTAAATTCTTTTTCTCCAAATCCATTTGGACCAATATAAAGGGCATCTAATGAGATGAGTTTTTGGCTAGATAATTTTTTTAATTCGTCATAGACACTAATTAGGGGGAATATATGTCCCCCACTCCCCCCACCAGTAAGAACAATCTTTATTTTTATTTCATCCAACCTCTCCACCATATTTATATTTATATTTATATTATACACCCCATCCCCACCCCCTATTGACTTTTTTATTTGTTTATGATTTAATTATTTTGGAAATTTAAAATCTAAACAAAAAGGAGGATAAAAATATGTTAGAAAAAACAAGAATTATAAAGAAACTTTCCCAAATAGGCTATAATACAGAGTTTGGCGAATTAATTAATTTACAAGATGATCTTGTTAAATTCATCTTATATTTAATTGAGAAAGAGAAAAGCAGGCCTTCCGATAAAGAGGTGGGAATAGGAATGATATTATTGTTGCTACTCAAAAATAACTTTTATGCGAGAATGGGGAGTCCTCAACATAATCTCAGATATTTTTTAAAACTGCATGGTAAGAATTCTTTAGAATCAAGATTAATGAATTGCTTTGAAAAAAAGGCAACAGATGACCATGAAAAAATTATCAACATGCTACTCCATATGCAAATATTTGATGATTATAATAAAAATATTTATAACAAAAATTATAAGTTTGAGGAAATATTTGACTTTGTTCTAAATATTATTCCTCATCCTATTAAGATTATCTCTTCTTTGGTTGAAAAAGATGATCCCTCTTATTTTAAGGTAATGGCAACATCATTGGATTGGCTCAAAAATTATCTTAGTGAAATTGCAGTCTCTAAACTTGAAAATTTCAATAAAATACAAGAAATGTTTTTTTCTGCAAAGGGAATTGTGAAAAGAATAGTGGAACTAAAGTTAAAAAACTATTTATCAGAATGCTCCATGGAATCTCTTCTGACCTTTCGATCCAAAGCAAAAGAAGAAGTTAAGGAAATAATTAAGAATGCCATTGTTGCCAAATTTACTTAATAAGCATTAAGAATTAGGGAGACCCTTTGCAAAAAGAGTCTCCTGTTTTTTTATTTTTTATTTTCCAAAAATTTTAACAAAAAATACTAAAAATAAATCTAAATATTCTCCCAGTGGCGGATGTCAAAAATCTCATTATTATTACCAATATCAATCGCAATCAAATCAATTTGATAATTATCAATTCCATTCCTATTTGCATAAGCAACAGCACTCCTCTTAATCTTAATAATCTTATCTCTTGTGATTTGATCTTCTGGAACTATTCCGCTACTACCAAACATCGGATTTATCCTCATCGTCTTCACTTCTACAAATCTCCAAACATTTTTCTTTTTGGCGATTATATCTATCTCCCCCCATTTTTGATAATTATTCCTCTCAATAATATCAAACCCATTTTTCAATAAGTATTTTTCCGCCTCATCTTCGCCAATCCGCCCAATTTTTTTCTTATTATTTTCCATTTTTATTATAATTTATTCTTACTATAGACGAGTAATAAATACCTGCCTATATATTTATGCCCTAATTTTAACAAAAAATAAGCCCAAATCAAAAAATAAAAACGGTCATTAAAATCAACCCCTCCACAATTCAAAAAATATTTAATATCTACTAATTTGACATAAGCCAAATATTCTTTAATGTATATAGCAGGAGGTAAAAAATGAAAATTAAACCATATTTAGGAATAACTGGACTTATGAATCAGCATGAAATTAGGGAAATTTTAAATTTCTGCCAAAACAAGACAATGATTGAAGTGCTAAAAAAATATCAATTGATGACCGGGGTGTTGGTAAGTGAGAAAACATTACAAGGGATGTATTTCAAAATAGCAGTTCATGAGTCAATACGATCCCCAATTTAAGAATAGTAATAAATATTTAATTTGTTGCCATTCTCAAGTTGATGATATTTGATACTGCTCGGAATATATATGAGTAGTTTTCCCTTCTA
>JBFEPE010000019.1:0-13038 GCA_041550235.1 Minisyncoccia bacterium | reverse complement strand
GAAGGGAAAACTACTCATATATATTCCGAGCAGTATCAAATATCATCAACTTGAGAATGGCAACAAATTAAATATTTATTACTATTCTTAAATTGGGGATCGTATTGACTCATGAACTGCTATTTTGAAATACATCCATTGAGATTGTTAAAGAGCTTGATCCTGATGATGAGGACACCAAAAAATTAGCAACAGTCAAAAAAATTGAAAATGCTAGAGTAGTATGGGGAAACTTTGAAGAGGGAGATTGTCTGAAGGTTAAAGTTGAGCCAATTGATGAAAAGTAAAAAAACAAAAAAAGTGGGTGGTTGTTGGATGACCACCTACTTTTTTATTGCGAAGCAATTTTTTACATGGGGCGACTATTGATATTTTTTTTTGCTTGTGTAGAATATTGAAGTTGATTAATAATCAAATAAATAAAAAATATGAGATCACATCCAATAGATAAAGTGAGAAATATAGGTATTATTGCCCATATTGATGCTGGCAAAACAACCGTTACAGAGCGGATACTTTTTTATTCAGGAGTTTCCCACAAAATAGGAGAAGTCCATGAGGGCGAAGCAACAATGGACTGGATGGAACAAGAGCAAGAAAGAGGCATTACCATTACATCAGCCGCAACGACTTGTTTTTGGTCGCCATCAAAAATAGAAAATGGAAAAATTGTTTCAAAAGATAAGGATTATAGAATAAATATCATTGATACCCCCGGTCATGTTGATTTTACAGTGGAAGTTCAAAGATCGCTCCGAGTTCTTGATGGAGCGGTGGTTGTTTTTGACGGAAAAATGGGAGTAGAGCCACAATCAGAAACAGTTTGGCATCAAGCAGACGAATATAAAGTCCCAAGAATTTGCTTTATAAATAAAATAAATCAGACAGGGGGAGATTTTTATATGAGTTTGGATTCAATTCAAGAAAGATTAAGTAAAAATGCAGTGCCAATAGCAATACCTATTGGAGAAGAAAAAGACATAAAGGGATTAGTTGATTTGATAGAGATGAAGGGGTATGTTTATGCAAATGAAAGCGGGACAGAGTTGAAGCAAATTGAAGTTCCTGATGATATGAAAGAAAAAGCAGAAAAATATAGAAATATATTGATGGAAAAAGTAGCAGAGACAGATGAAAAACTTTTGGAAGTATTTTTAGAAGACGGAAAGATTTCCGAAGAAGAATTAAAATTCGCACTAAGAAAGGCAACATTAAATAATGAAATTTTTCCAGTCGCTGGTGGAGATGGGCGATTTTCAATAGTAATGAAATTGTTGGATTATGTTTTGGAATTTTTACCAAGCCCAGTTGATGTTGAGCCAGCAGAGGGAACAAAATTAGATGGAATAGAAAAAATAAAAATGGAACCAAGTGATGATGCTCCTTTTTCTGCTTTAGCATTCAAAATAGCCACTGACCCATTTGTTGGCACATTGGCATTTTTCAGAGTTTATTCTGGAACAATGAAAAAAGGAAGTTATATTTTAAACTCCACTAAGGGAGATAAGGAAAGAGTGGGTAGAATTGTCCGCCTTCATGCAAATCATAGAGAGGAGGTAGATGAGGTTTATGCTGGCGATATTGCCGCTTTAGTTGGTCCAAAAAATACTACAACTGGAGATACAATTTGTTCTGTTGAAAATCCTGTGATTTTGGAAAAAATAGAATTTCCAGAACCAGTTATTTCAATGAGAATAGAGCCGAATGCCAAGGCGGACCAAGAAAAGTTGGGAGTTGCTTTGAAAAAATTCTCTGATGAAGATCCAACATTCCAAGTAAAAACAGACCAAGAGACTGGTGAAACATTGATCGCTGGGGTAGGAGAACTTCAATTAGATATTTATGTTGACAGAATGAAAAGGGAATTTAAAGTTGAAGCGACAACTGGAAAGCCACAGGTTGCATATCGTGAGACTATTAAAACTGAAAGTCAGGCCGAGACTAAATATGTTCGTCAATCAGGTGGTAGGGGTCAATATGGACATGTTTTGATTAGAATAGAGCCAATGGATAGAGGTGGTAAGTTTGAGTTTGTTAATGAGATAAAGGGAGGTGCAATTCCGCAGGAATTTATTAAGCCAGTAGAAAAGGGTGTTGTTGAGGCATTGAATAAGGGTGTTGTTGCTGGCTATCCGATAGAGGATGTGAGGGTTATTCTTTATGATGGCTCATATCACGATGTTGATTCATCAGAATTTGCTTTCAAAATTGCCGGGTCAATGGCTCTTCAAGATGCTGTTAAAAAAGCAAATCCTGTTCTTTTGGAGCCGATTATGAAAATTCAAGTTGTGGCTCCTGATAATTTTATTGGGGACATCACTGGTGATTTGAATTCTAAGAGGGCTCAGATTCAGCAGATTGCTGATAGGGGGAATAATAAGGTTGTTGATGCTATTGTTCCTTTGGCGGAAATGTTTGGATATGCAACAAATCTTCGCTCCCTCACTCAGGGAAGAGGATTTTCTACCATGGAGTTTGATCATTATGAAGATGTTCCAAGAAATGTCGCTGAGGATATAATCTCCGGCAGAAAAAAATAATGGGTCCGCCCATTATTTTTTTAATAAATAAAAAAAGGGGGCTTTGCCCCCTTATTTGGATATTCCAAAATATCCTTGAAATTTTTCTTTTATTTCCAGTGGTAATTCTTTTGCGATATCACGATATTTATTATAGAAAATATCGTAATATCCTTCTACTAAGGGATAATAATATCTTCTCTCTCCATTTTTTTCTACAATCTTTAAATATCTGCAAATAAAATTTGCTTCTTTTTTTTCTGCCTTTTTTCTTATCGTGACAAATTGAACAAGATGGATGTCGTTCCATTTTAGATCATTTGCCACGATAGTTATTCCGTTGCCTTCTTCATGCAAATAAATCTTACAATTTCCAAAAGAATAAACTCTTGATATCTTAATATTCACACCAAGCTTCTCAATTTTAAGGCTGAAGCCGTTTGGATATTCTTTTTCTTTCCACACGATATCTTCTTTGCTTTCTCCTTTTTGCCATGGAAATAGACTTGAAGCAAATATTGTCAGAAAGATAACCAAAATACTTATCTTTGCCGGGTTTTTTGTTTTATTCATTTTTCACCTCCAAAAAAATAATACCATAGTTTGCCCAATAATCAAATTAGACCCTCCGCCATAGGCGGACGGGCATTGCCCTGCCGAAGCCCCTTGCCCTGCCATAGCTTTAGCGAAGGCGGGTTGGCGAAGGCGGGGTGTTTTTTATTGAAGATAATGTTCTAATCTTGTAATTAACAGACCCAAAATAGATAAAATTAAAAAATTATGTATAATGATTAGCGATGGATAATAAGAATGAAATATTAGAGGGGTTAAATGATAATCAAAAATTGGCCACCACTACTACAGAGGGGCCTATTTTGATTGTCGCTGGAGCTGGTTCAGGAAAAACAAGAACGCTCACTCATCGCTTGGCTTATCTTATATCAAAAGGAGTTGAGCCGGAAAAAATATTGATGGCAACATTTACAAATAAGGCCGCAAATGAAATGAGGGAAAGAGTCGGGACTATTTTAAAAGACAAGGAAAAAGCAAGGAAGCCATTCATCGGAACATTTCATCAATTAGGAGTTTTAATACTTCGCTCAATAAGAGGTGGATGCTTTGGGAGAGGGCAAAATTTTATTATTTTTGATGCTAACGACTCAAAGCAAACAATAAAAAATTGCCTTAAAGAATTAGACCTTCCAAAAGAGCAATTTAGTTATTTTGCAGTTTCAGAAGAAATATCTCGGGCGAAAAATAAATTATTAAATTCAAGCAAATATAAAGAAACAGCAGAAAATTTTTTTCAAAAAAATGTCGCTAATGTTTATGAATTATATGAAAAGAAATTAGAGGAAAATAATGCCTTTGATTTTGATGATTTAATTTTCAAGGTAGTTTCTCTCTTTAAAAAAGATGACGATTTATTAAAAAAATATCAAGACAGATGGCAATATATTATGGTTGATGAATATCAAGATACAAATTTCAGTCAATATTGCCTAATAAACTTTTTGGCGAAAAAACATAGAAATATATGTGCGGTTGGAGATGATGACCAAGCAATATATTCATGGCGACAGGCCGATTTAAGAAATTTCTTAGAATTTGAAAAGGATTGGAATGGTGCGAAAATAATATTTTTGGGAGAGAATTATAGAAGTAGCAAGGCAATAATATCAGCAGCTCAAAAATTAATAGAGAATAATAAGTTTAGAAAATCAAAAAAACTTTATACAAATAATAAAGAGGGGAATCTTGTGAATGTAATCCCATTGAGAAATGACTTCGCTGAAGTAGATTTTATAATCAAAAAAATAGAGTATTTAAAGAATAAAAATAATTGGGGGGTTAATGATTTTGCGATTTTATATAGAACAAATGCTCAGTCAAGAATAATTGAGGAGGGATTTTTAAAAAATGGAGTTGATTATCAAATTTATGGCGGAATGAGGTTTTATGAAAGAAGGGAAACAAAAGACTTGATTTCTTATTTAAGAGTTATTAATGATAAAAATGATTTAGTTAGTTTGGAAAGGATTATAAATGTGCCATCAAGAAAGATTGGTGATAAGAAAAAAGAAATTATTTTTGATAAGACGGAGAATATTGATGGTGTTTGGAGAAAATTAGAAATGTTCCCAGAGGCAAAAATTTTTATGAAGACAATAATTGAAGGGAAAAGTATGATTCAAGAGGGAGTGAGGGTGGCTGATTTGGCTGGGTTTATAATTGAAGCAATTGGGTACAAAAAATATTTATTAGCAATTGATAGGGGCAAAGAAAGATGGGAGAATGTTTTAGAACTTTTAAGAATATCAGAGGAAAGAGAGTTTAAGGGGAGAGGGGGGTTGGCAAATTTTTTGGATAGAGTTTCTTTATTTCAAGAAAGTGAAGGATCTTTTGGTGATTCAAAAAACAATTCAGGAGTAAAAATGATGACAATTCATAGTGCTAAGGGATTGGAATTTAGGGCAGTTTTCATTGTTGGGATGGAAGAAGGTCTTTTGCCTCATTCCCAATCAAAGTATTCTGATGATGATTTAGAAGAAGAAAGAAGGTTGGCTTATGTTGGGATGACTCGGGCGAGAGATGATTTGTATCTCCTTTTTGCCCAAAAGAGGAAGTCTTTTGGGGGGATTGTGGCAAATACCCCATCAAGATTTTTAAGCGAGATTCCAAATGATTTGGTTCGGTGGGAGGGGCAGCCAACGGGATTATTGAGTAATAATGGTTTTTCTGTCAAGGATTCAGATGATGATTTAGAAGACGATTGGGATGATTTATACGATGAGGACGGCATCGGCGAAGAAGTTTTTTAATGTGGCAGATATCTTTTTTTAGAGCCCTCGGGCTCATTTTTTGTTTGTATTAGGTAAGCCCGCCGGGCTTAGGCGGGCGGGCTTGATAATTACTTGATTTTTATTATATTAGATATATGAATAATGATTATTATGAAAAATTGGGGGTGGATAAGAATGCTTCGGAGGACGATATAAAAAGAGCATATCGCAAATTAGCTCACAAATATCATCCAGACAAAAAAGAAGGCGACGAAAAAAAATTCAAGGAAATAAACGAAGCATATCAAGTGCTATCAGATAAAAACAAAAGAGCTCAATATGACCAATTTGGAAGGGCTGATTTTGGTGGCGGATTTTCTTCTCAAGGAGGAGGTCCATTTGCTGGCTTTGATTTCTCTGGCTTCAATCAAGGAGGGGGAGGATTCAATTTTGAAGGAAATTTAGGGGACATATTTGAAGGGATATTTGGAGGAGGAGGAATGAATATGGGAGGCAGAAGAACAACTATGAGGGGCGGTTCTGATATTAAGACGGGCTTAGAAATAACATTAGAGGAGGTTCTCTCAGGAGCAGAAAAAGAATTAAATTATAAAACGCTGATAAGTTGTGAGGATTGCCAAGGAAGGGGATATGAAAAAGATTCTGAATTTGAATCTTGTGATAAATGCCAAGGAAAAGGCGAGGTCAAGGAAATGAGGCGGAGTTTTTTTGGCTCATTTGTTCAAATAAGGCAATGCCCTGATTGTTTCGGACAAGGAAAGAAAGCAAAAAATTCTTGTAAGAAATGTAGGGGGGCGGGAAGAATTATGGGCAATAAGTCAGTAAAGATTAAGATTCGTCCGGGGGTTGAATCGGGGCAATTAATAAGAGTTGCTAATGCTGGTGAGGATGGAGAGAAGGGGACAAAAAGCGGAGATCTTTTTGTTCAAATTATTGTCTTGACTCATAAGGTTTTTGAAAGGCAGGGTCCAAATTTGATAATCAAGAAAGAAATTTCAGTTGTTTCTGCTATTTTGGGAGATGAGATTAAGATTTCATCTTTGGATGGAAAAGAATTATCATTGAAAATCCCTGCTGGGACGAAGCATGGAGATATTTTGAAATTGAGAGGCAAGGGGTTGCCAAGGTTTGGCTGGTCTGTTTCTGGGGATTTGTTGGTGGAGATAAGCATAAGAATACCAAAAAAAGTTTCTTCAAGCACAGAAAAGACTCTGCGAGACCTAAAAAACGATCTGTAGATTTTGAAAAATTTAAGATAAAAATTATTTTCTGATAATTTTCTTTGATGGTCTCTTGGAGACTATTTTTCTTGGTCGTGATGATGGAGAGGAAGATGCTGGATGCTTAATCAAATACCTATCAATATCTTTTTCTAAATCAATAAACTCATCAGCCGCCTCCTTTAACTTAGCAGAAGAACTTCTGCCAAATCCAATAACCTCCATTTGCTTACCCATACTCTTTAAGTAATCTATTACGGGAATAAAATCTCCGTCGCCAGTGACTAAGACGATTGCATCAACTGAATTAGAAAATCTAATTGCATCAATAGCAATTCCAACATCCCAGTCGGCTTTCTTCATTCCACCGGGAAATATTTGTAAATCTTTTGAACGAATTTCAATTCCTGATTTTTCTAATGCATCAAAGAATGATAATTCTGTTCCCATGGGGTCGCTTTTCACGACATAAGCCATTGCACGAACAAGTTTTCTGTTAGCGATGGCAGTTTCCAAAACTTCTTTGAAATTCACTCGGGAATTATACATATTCCTTGCAGAGTGATAAAGGTTTTGAATATCAAAAAAGATTGCTACCCGATGTTCTTTATATTTTAATGCCATATTTAAATATTATTTCTTTAGCCCTAATTTCTTGATGATAGCATTGTATTTCCTCACAGATTTCTTCTTTAAATAATCAAGATGTTTTTTTCTTTGGGCTACCATTTGAAGAAGTCCTCTTCGGGAATGATTATCCTTTGGGTGCTTCTTAAGGTGCTTGGCGAGGTCATCAATTTGTTTAGAAATTAAAGCCACTTGGACCTCACTAGATCCAGTGTCTTTCTCATGGACTTTATAATCCTTTATTATTTTTGTTTTTACCTTTGTCTTTAACATATGTGGATATATTATCATATTATTATCAAAAATACAATAGGACATTCCTTTTTTTACTACTGAATAAATTCAGCAGTTTATTCAGTAGTTATTTTTGGACGAACACCCCGTCTCAACCATGTTGAAATTGCGAGGCAATTTCTTTCGTGGTGGGAATGACAGGGAAAAATGGGTGGATTAAATTTATTATAAATAATCCACTATTGACTTGTTTGATTTTTAAATATAAAAAATGTTATAATTATGATAATAAAAATAATTAGAGAGTCATGAACTCCGGCTGGTTTCAGTTGGAGTTTTTTAATTGATTCGGATGATAAAGAAAGGGACCCGCCCGCCTTCGGCGGGCGAAGAGAAACACCCCGTCCCGCCAAAGGCGGACATCCGCCTTTGGCGGGAATAAGAGAATATGAAGATATTAGAATTAATAAAGAAAAAAACAGGGAAGATAAAATTAGAAAAGATATTAAAGATTTTGAAGGGGGCAATGATTAAAACAGGCAAGTTCTTAAGAGAAGCAGGAATTAAATTAATTGAATTATTAAAGATAATAAAGGACTGGCTAGTGAAATCAATAAAGATAATAAAAGAAAAGACGGCGAAATTATTAGAGGCGATGAGGGCGAGAATAAAAGAGATGAAAAAAAGAAGGATGGTTGTTGGGGATGAGAGAAAGAGAGAAGAAAAAGAGAGGGGGAAGGGAAAAGAAAAAGAGAGAGAAGAAAAGAGAAAGAAGAAAATTTTGATAGTGGAGGATGATGGATTATTACTTGATATAATTAGCGAAAGATTATCAGATGAAAAATTTGAAGTATTAGAAGAAAGAGATGGGCTGAAGGCAATTGATGTAGCCAAACAATCCAAGCCCGATTTAATATTATCAAATCTAATCTTACCCGGGATTGATGGATTTGCCGTTCTGAGAGAATTAAAATCAGAGAAGACAACAAAGGACATCCCTGTTGTAATATTTTCAAATCTGGATGATCCCTCCGACATAAAATCTGCTAAGGTTTTGGGGGCGGAGGAATATTTCATCAAAACAAATACAAGTTTAGAGGAATTAGTTGATTTTATTCAAAAAAATTATGGCTAAAAAAAAGAAAAAACCCATTGTGTTGATTATAGAAGATGATGAAGTGTTATTAAGAACATTATATCTCTTATTTCGTAAATATAATTATACAATCGCATCGGCTGGTGATGGAGATACGGGTTTGAAAATGGCTCAAAGAATTGTTCCCGACTTAGTTATTTTAGACCTCCTACTTCCAAAAATGAAAGGATTAAATGTTTTAAAATATTTAAAAGCAAATCCTCTTACGAAAAATATACCAGTCGTCATTTTATCAAATTTAGGTGACGAATATGATGTTGAGCAAGCAAAATCATTAGGGGTAAAAGAGTACTTTATAAAGGCCGAGACAGACCTCTCATCGTTGGCTCAAAGAACAGAAAAAGTTTTAAGTGGAAAAGTATGAAAAATAAATGGCTTAATCTTGTTTTATCTCTCACAAATAAAATCTACTTCCAAAAGCAGATGGTTTTAGAGACGACAGGAATGGGAATTGTGGTCAATGTTTTTAATTTAATATTTTTAGAAATAACACTGGCAATTGTTTCGTTGCCGTTGTATTTGGGGATAAGGCATTCAAAAACGGTTGCCTTTTTGGAAGAAAAGGGGAGTTTCGTGAAGATAGTTGCAGATTATAATATGAGAAGAGTCCTCACACTCACAGGAGTTGGAATTCTTGCAATAATTTGGTTCTTAAAATTTATTTTAATTGTAGGCACCCCAGCAGTTTATGGCCCCCTACAATTATATTCAATATCAGGATTAAGCCCGTCAGATGTTCCAATAGAGGAATTGGAAATATCAGGGACTCAGATAGAAACATCAAGAATAATAGAATCAATGCCTATTCCAAAATTAGATAAGGTGAGGAAGGAAAGAGGAAGGGATTATGTATTTTCTGGAAGAGGCGACCCATCTTTAAAAATTGTTTTGTTGCTTTCTAGGGAGCAGACGGTAATTTACTCTGATGAAATTGATGATGATGGGACATGGGAAATAGAACATTCACAAGATGAATTTAAATTAAGCCAGGGGAATCATTCTGTTTTGGTTTTTAGTTATGATGAAGAACAAAAAGCAAGAAGTAAATTTTCCACAGAGCAGTTCTTTAAGGTGAGAACTACTTTGTTAGATAAAATTATTAGCAACTTTGATGTTTTATCCAACTGGATAGTCATTATTCTAATAGTTGTCGGAATATTCCTGACCATCCTTGTTATTTAGTCTTGAATTAAGAAATACCTTTTTTACCACCCCCACTATTGACAAATGGATGGGTTTGTGATATAATGCCTTCGGATGGTGTGATGTCCGTTAACCAGTTAAAAACAATAAATAAAAGAATATAAAGGAGGAAGTAAAATGAGTAGTCGATATCAAGAATTAGTAGGTGTTTTATGTGAGTCCGGTCAAAATAATGAAGCAAAGAATTTGTCACAAAGTTCAGATGTGGTTTCAAAATTAGAATCCATTGATGAAGGTAAATTCAATGATTTTTTAGAGCATCTTAAGGGGGAGTATTGGGAATATCCATCTAAAGAATGGAGGAGTCTTCCGAGGGCGAGTTATGTCATGAATTCAACTCTATACGATTATGAGTATAGGATTGGTGTCCTTTTGACAGCATTCCTTGCTGCCAGGAACAGGAAATAGTAAAGAAAAAAATAAACAAGCAGATGCGAAATGCATCTGCTTGTTTATTTTTTATTAAATTAAATTTATTATAAATAAATCCACTATTGACTTGTTTGATTTTTAAATAGGTGGTATAATTGTAATACAAAATAATAATATTTATTATCTAAAAATATGAGGAAAATATTAAATATATCATTGCCTGCTCAAATGGCAAACAAAATAAAAAAAGTTGTATCATCGGGGAAGTATGCTACTACCAGCGAATTTATCCGTCATCTTATTAGAGAATGGGAAGAATCTAATTTAATTGATGAGTTAAGGCAAAGTCAAAAAGAAATTAATTCAGGCAAGGGAAAGATATTAAAGTCTCTCAAGGATTTAAGATAATCGATGTAATTATGAAAATAATTTATTCATCCAAATTTGAGAGAGAATACAAGAAACTTCCCATGAGTATCAAATTAAAAGCTGAAAAGAAAGAAATGATTTTCAGGAAAAACATTTTTGATAATTCTCTATAGATGGCACATAATTTGACTGGTATTTATTCAGCAGTTTTTGTCTTTCCATTTGGTTTGATGTAAAATGGTAGGGTTGTTTTGGAAAAGCAAAAAGTCGCCTTAGATTAATTTTAGAATCCTTTGAGGTCAAAAATTTCTTATGGAAAACAAAAAAGAAGAAAAAATAAAATTTAAAATCCCAGTAGAGGATTTAATACCATCTTTTAAAGAACATTTATCTTTAAGAAATAATTCTAGAATATTTTTTTCTGGTAAATTTGGTATAGGGAAAACATATTTTTTAAGAAAATTTTTTAATGAGAAAAAAAATGACTATAATGTTTTTCATTTATTTCCCATAAACTATCAAATTAGCTCCAATAACGATATCATAGATTTTATTAAATATGATATTTTAGTCGAGCTGGTTAAAAATAATCCCCGATCTTTTCAAGATAATGATTTTAGTAGCTTTTCTGATTTAAAAAGATTATTTTTTGTATGGAGTAAAAATAATCTTTCTGAAATTTTTAAAACAGGGCTCGACTATATTCCAAAATTAGGAAGACCATTAAAGGATATAGTTATCTTACTTGAGAATTTTTTAGAATTTAAGAAAAAAATTGAATCTAGGGATAAAAGTTTTGTTGATGATTTCTTAAGAGAAATAAAGAAAAAAAATATTTCGGAAACTGACTATTTAAGCGAATTAATAAGACAAAAAATAAAAAAAGATAAAGTAGTTGATTTAAAAATAAGGGAGGGTAATAATATAAGTGAAAAAGAAAATGTTAAAGAAAGTGTCTTGGTTTTAGATGATTTAGACAGAATAGACCCTGAACATATTTTTAGAATTTTAAATGTTTTTTCGGCTCATTTTAACAAAGAAAATGAAGAATTGCCGAATAAATTCGGATTTGATAGAATCATTTTTGTCGGTCATTACAATAATATCAAAAGTATTTTTCACCATAAATATGGAGAAGGAACTGATTTCAGAGCATATTTTAATAAATTTTTTAAATTTAAAGTTTATGAATTCAATAATGAAAAGATTGTAGAAAAATATATTTTTAATGTGATAAAAGATTTTGATGGTGTAGAGAAAAATATTGAATTAGCATTAAAGGATAGTTCAGGTTTTATTAAATTACTATTAGAAGATATCTTAAAAAGGGCATTAAGTTTAAAAACAAAAGAACAATTAGATTTGAGGCAATTATTGAGGGCAACTGAAATTTCTTTTCCTATTTTCAAAAATAAAAATTGTAATATAGATAGAGTTTTAGGAAGGCATCAAAAACTTATTCAATGGGTGGATATTTCCATAAGAATTTTAATCTCAATTTTTGATGGAGTTAAGAATAATCTAAGAGATACTTTAATTAAAATAAAAGAAGAAATTAATAATTATAAGGGCGAAAAATTATCAGACTATATATACGACGATTATTCTAAATATATAACAGGAGAATTGATTGAAAAATTTTTTGATGAAGAAAATGAAGAATGGAGAAATGAATCTCAAAAAGTATTAGGCGGGTATGTATATAAAAATTCAACTGAATTATTTTATAATTTATTAATAAAGTATTTAGAAAGTGATAAATATAAGAAATCCGTTTATGATTATGATAAGTAGTTTTAAAAAGATATAAAAATTAATAAAAAAAACATCTTAAATAATTATTTTGAAATTTGGTGAGATTTTTAGGAATAATTTTTGCCCCTGCTATTGACAAATGGGATAATTTGTGATAGGATGAGGGCGGAAAATATCAATGGGGTTTTCATTAAAAATACATAAAATAAAGGAGTGGCAAAATGAAGTCAAAAGCAAAAGCAAAACCAAAAGCAGTAGAATGTCCCAAGTGTAAGGGGACGGGAAAGATAAATCATGGCGGACCAAACTATGTGGATGATTCCAATATGTGTTGTGGTTTCTTTGATGTCCCTTGTGGGGCATGTTTAGGGACAGGATTTTTGATGAGTGTGAGATGGGATTGAGAATTGCCCATCTGCCAATAAGGGCTTCCGACCAAGGAAGCCCTTATTTAGTTCTCAAAGAATTATAGAATTAATTCTATATTTAATTCCATATTTAATTATATAATTATTTTGCTTGTTTGCTTGAGGCAGTCCGCCCGCCTTAAGCGGGCGAAGAAAGAAACACCCCGTCCAGCCCCTGACTTGCAGAGGCTGGACACCCCTCTATCAGAGGGGAATTAACAACTCCAAAGAAAATCAAAATTTCGAATATCTAGAGAGTAAATAGAAACAAATTAAGGAATGGGGAGCGATGATCTATATATTCAAATGTTTGAGTTTTGCCGATTTTCAAATAGAGGCAAAACGAGTTTTTTCCAGCCAGAGGCGGATCCG
>JBFEPE010000018.1:0-13331 GCA_041550235.1 Minisyncoccia bacterium | reverse complement strand
GAAGGGAAAACTACTCATATATATTCCGAGCAGTATCAAATATCATCAACTTGAGAATGGCAACAAATTAAATATTTATTACTATTCTTAAATTGGGGATCGTATTGACTCATGAACTGCTATTTTGAAATACATCCAATCAAACTATCTATGTATTCGCAACATGGCGAGGGAACTTCTTTTAAATATTCCATTAGAAAACCTGGATCATGAAACTTTAATTGAGATTACAGAAGAATCAGATAATCCAAATGTTTGCAATGCAGCAAGGAGACTTCTTTTAAACCATTTTCCTGAAAAACTTGACTATGAAACTTTGATTGAGTTTCAAGAATCAGATGATCCAGATGTTTGCATTATGGCGTGGGGACTTCTAGAAAAAATAAAAAATGACGGTAGTAAAATTGAGTTAGAAAAAATTTTTAAAGAGTGCTTCCCATCATTAGGGTTAGATTAGAATCGGTATCATAAACTCCTCGCCCAGAGATGTTGAAAGGGCGGGGATATTTTTTTATTTAATTTACTTAATAATTTTAAATCTAAAAATGCTACTTCAAATCATATTCTCCATTGAATCTTTGAGAAACCTTCTCATCTTTCTCTATCTTCCCATCCTTAAGATGAATAATCCTCTCTGCATATTTTGCCGTATTTGATTCGTGAGTTATTAGGACAATCGTATGTCCTTTTTCTCTATTTAGATAGTCTAATGTCTCCATTACTTGTTGACCCGATTTTGAATCAAGATTTCCCGTTGGCTCATCGGCGAATATAACCTGCGGATTATTAACCAATGCCCGAGCGATAGCCGTTCTCTGTTTTTCTCCACCTGATAATTGAGATGGCTCAAATTCTAATCTATGAGACATCCCCACAATC
This sequence comes from Minisyncoccia bacterium, assembly GCA_041550235.1. Lineage (GTDB taxonomy): Bacteria > Patescibacteriota > Minisyncoccia > UBA6257 > JAAZHW01 > JBFEPE01. Next base: position 12,452 of record JBFEPE010000018.1, on the reverse strand, counting down.
TTTATTGCATTATTTATTCTCTCATCCCAAGCATCCTCCTTTATTCCAGAATAAACTAATGGTAATTTTACATTATCAATAACTGATGTTCGGGGAAGTAAATTAAACATTTGGAAAATAAAGCCCATTTTTTTTCCGCGAATATTTGCTATTTCTTTTGGGGAATAATCATCAAATTTTTTTCCATCAAAATAATAATTACCTTCGGTTTCTTTGTCCAAAAAACCAATAATGTGAAGCAAAGTTGATTTTCCCGAGCCGGATGGACCCATAATGGCAACAAAGTCTCCTTGATTTATCTCAAAGGAAACACCATCTAATGCGGTTGTAATCGCTGTCCCCTCGCCATATCTCTTTATTAAATTCTCCGCCTTTATCAATGGAAACATATTATATTTTCACTCTTATAAATTATCGTCCATCATACCACCTCCCCGCCGAAGGCGGGGAGGTGGTATTAGTATTACTCTGCCTTTATAATTGGTGTCATATTATTATAATCCTGAAATTTCTAACTCCCTTATATTTTCGCTTAAATTTTTGAAAATTATATTAATTATATTCTCAGGCAATACCCCCTTAATTTTCTCAGGCCACTCAATAAATATTATATTATTAGGATTAGAAATTATTTCCTCAAAGCCTAAATCCAAAACCTCTTTTTCGCTCTCAAAACGATAGCAATCAAAATGATAAAGAAATGATTTTGGATAAGAATTTATTTTAAATTTTTTCATTAAAGAAAATGTGGGGCTTAATATCTTTTTCTTTATGCCTAATCCCTTAGCAACTCCCTGCATAAATGTTGTCTTCCCTGCTCCCAAATCTCCCTTTAATGCAATAACTTGCCCCTTTTCAGTCCGACTAATCTTTTTTAAAATATCATTAGCTATTTTTTCTCCCAAATCCCTTGTCTCCTCATCGGAATTTGTAATATATTTATTCTTTATCATATTATTATTCAAAGCATTTGCCTTCTTCTTATTCCCCGCCAGAGGCGGACATTCTGCCCTCTAATAGAGGGGTATGGTGTCCGAAGGGCGACGGGGTGTTTATTCTTATCTTAACATTTTAGCACTCCCGCCCACTCCTCCATTGACAAATATATTTATTTATGATAAGATGGGGGTAGAAAAGGAGGTTAAAATGAAAGTTGGAGTAAATAAAAGTGGTATAGGATATGAAGTCCAGTGCAAAAATAAACATGCCTATTACTATAGTCAATATGCCCCTATAAGCGGAATGGGGAAATGTCCAGAATGTGGTGGCAAATTTAAATATTTGGTAAAAGGACCAAATTTTATTCCACTGGAAAAATTCCATGATGATCTTTGTTTGTATGACATTTTCATTGAATATGCCCAAAACCCAAAAAAATATCAATAATGGTGGCATATGAAAAAATTGGGCGTGAGGCAAGGTTGAAATAATCAACCTTGCCCATGACCCTTTTTTATTTATTAAATTTAAATAAGTAACCCTTGACATCTGTATTTATCTATGATATAATACTTGTGATTTCGGTTGTGTAAATTTACCCTAAATCAACATTAAAAAATTAAAATAAAGGAGTAGGCGATGGAATTTTTAAGATTAGAATTAAATGTATCCCGTTATGAAGAAGAATACATTCGTATGCGTAAAAATAAAATAAAGTATGAGGCATCTATCTTTGGCATCGGAAAAAATGAAAGTGCGGGATATGAATATGTAATAAGCATGGACTATGGGCGAGGCAAGTCTATTCAAAAAGCAATTAGAAATCTTTACTGTGATATCCATTATGATAGAAGAGATTATATTTTAAGAGTTCTATCAGAGGAAATAGGTCGCACGATAGGCACCAAAGGAAGTCGGGAAGATATTGATTTATTCGCCTCGTTTTTTAAGTTTAGTGATGGCGAGGTTATAATCAAAAAAAAGGACAAGTAAAATACTTGTCTTTTTTATTTTCTTAAAAAATGCCGATTTCTCTGAGAAGTTTCTCATAAATAACAAGAATCTCAATCGCTTCTTTTCTCCCAATCAAGATGCCCTCATCATCCGACAATTCCTTTGCTTTTTGACTGGCAGATATTAATTCCGGAATATTTGATATGTTCCTATCACCTGCATTTTCTAATTTCTCCTCCAAATCCTTGCCTAAAATAGCAATATCAGCCAATACATCATTTGCCAAATCATCGGCTAATATTATCGCTTCTCGGTGCTTTTTGGAATTATTGCTTCTCGCCATTTTAATAATTTTTTTCCAAGAAATAATAAATTCTTTGTCTTCTAAGTGGGCTTGAAATAAGAATGTTCTTATTTTTGATAATTTTAATTTTATGATATCAGAATTTAATATGAGATAAATAATGCCAGTAATTAAGGCGACCGAAATAACTCCAATAATAACTTGTAAGAGTATAAGGGGGCGACTAAAAACAACAGAATCAATAATTCCTGAAATTGATTCCCATTTTTCCACTATCCTTTCCAATATTTTATTTATGGGTATATATATTTCCATATTATTTTCTTAAAACTTTTTCTAATGAAATGGCGGTCTCAAATATCTTCTGCTCGCCCAATGGATTTGCCATTATTTGAAAGCCATAAGGCAAAGCATTTTTGCCAAATATAGGCAATGAAATTGCAGGCAAGCCAGCGATACTTGCAGGGGCAGTAAATATATCCGCTAAATACATCGCCAATGGATCGCTTGATTTTTCCCCAATATCAAATGCAGTTGTCGGAGAGGTTGGCAAAACCAATAAATCAAACTTCTTAAAACTATCCAAAAACTCATTTCTTATCAACTGCTGAACCTTCTTTGCCTTCTTATAATAAGCATCATAATATCCAGATGACAAGGCAAATGTCCCAAGTGCAATTCTTCGCCTCACTTCTTTGCCAAATTTCCCTCCTCTCTGCTTTGAATATAATTCACTTAAATTCCCCGCTAATTCATTGTCGGGACTATATCTTAAACCATCAAATCTTGCCAAATTTGCACTCACTTCTGATGGCATTAAAATGTAATAGCAAGGAACTGATGAGAATATATTTTTTATCGAAACATTTTCAACTTTTGCTCCTAATGATTTTAAAATAGAGATTGTTTCGTCAAAAGATTTTTTCAAATCATCATCTATTTTTTCCTCAAAGCACTCTGAGATTATCCCAATTTTATAATTTTTCAAATCAGAATTAAAATCTAAAACTTTTTTTAAATCAAATGGGCAATCAATGGAACTTTGATCATTTTCGTCCCTGCCTCTTATTATATCAAATAATATAGCGGAATCAGAAACATTTCTTGATAATGGGCCTATTTGATCTAAAGATGATGCCATTGATATAAGTCCAGACCTTGAGACTGCTCCATATGTTGGGCGAAGCCCTACTAATCCACAAAATGAGGCGGGTTGTCGAACTGACCCTCCTGTGTCAGAACCAAGAGCAATCACTGATTGGAATGAGGCAACTGCCGACGCGGAACCACCAGAAGAACCGCCCGGAACTTTTTTTTCATCTAATGGATTTTTTGTTATTTGATATGCAGAATTTTCAGTGGATGCTCCCATAGCAAACTCATCTAAATTTGTTTTTCCTAATATTACTGCTCCTTCTTTTTGTAATTTTTTAATGGTCATTGCATCATAAGTCGCTTGATAATTTTCTAACATCTTTGAGCCAGCAGTGGAAATTTCTTTTTTTATCAATATGTTGTCTTTAATTGCAATTGGAACGCCACCCAATCTTCCAATTTCTTCATTACTTGCTATTTTTTTATCAATTTCATTTGCCTCTTCTAATGCCTCTACCTTCCTCAATGAGAGAAATGCCCCAATGTTTTTATCCTTTTCTTCAATATAATCAAAAAATTCTTTCACTAAGTGAAAGCAGGAAATTTCCTTTTTCAATAATATCTCCCTCGTCTTTTCAATTGTGAGGTCGCGAAGATTTATCATAATTTATTATTTTGAATTATGAGATGTTAAATATAGTGCTATCCCCCCCGCCTCTGGCGGGGGGGCGGGGGGGGTGAGATGCCTTATATTTATTATATTTATATTCTACTTCATTTATTGTATTATTCCAAAAATAAAAAAGGCCACCATAGCGGCCCGATTAAGATGAGAGTATTTTCTCTGATTAATATGTCCCTCCAAAATTCTTTATAAAAGAATCCACCTCTTCATTTTCCTTTTTTAAAAAACTCCGCAAGTCATTTTCTGTTAAATCTTTTTTAACAAGAGACATATCATTGTCGTCGCCATCATCATCTCCAATCGCGAACATCCGCAGAAACCGAATGAATTCTTCAACGGAGAAAACGTGGATAACCTCACAAGAAGAACCAATGGCCAATATCATTAATAAAACTCCTTTTTTGATAGAAAAAGAGTTTTTCTCCCCTCCTAATTTCATTAGACAATATTCCTTCGCACTCATAGTTCTATTACAGCAATCATTGGGTGTTTCTAAGTGAGATTTCAAACAATTAATTAATTCACCCAAATTATCAAAATCAAAGGGATTGGAACCAAATTGAAAATCAGACCACGAACTTCTTATATTCCAACTTTTTAATAAAAAACTTGAGATTCGTCTGTTTTTTTCTTCAACCATTTTCTTATCCTCCTATATTTTTAATTTTATTCCATTATTATGCTAACAAATTATCTTTATTTTGTCAATACTTGGAGGAACACCCCGCCTTCGCCAAGGCTTCGGCAGGGCAATGCCCGTCTCGCCAAGAGGTGATCCACCCCTCTATTAGAGGGCAGAATGTCCGCCTTAGGCGGGGAATTAAACTACCTCGCCCCGAAGGGGTAGGTGATGGCTATATCATCTATAATAATTCAAGAAACATGGTCTCGCTTTGTAAAGTGAGGAAAAAAATGTTATATATGTATTTATATATTTAATTAAATGACCATAAAAAATATGGAAAATGAAAAAACAGAAAAAATTAAAAAAGAGCCAAAGAAAAAAATTATTAAGAAAAAGATGGTGAAGAGAAAAAAGAAAGAAGACAAGATGATTGAAAACCTAATCATCGTAGAGTCGCCAACGAAAGCAAAAACAATCACCCAATTCTTAGGCAAAGAATATTCAGTAGAATCATCTTATGGGCATATGAGAGATTTGCCAAAATCAGAATTAGGAGTTGATGTCGAAAAAAATTATCAACCACGATATATCATTCCCAAAAAAGCACAAAAGAAAGCAAATGCCCTCAAGAAAAAAGCCCTCTTGTCTAAAAAGATAATATTAGCAACTGACGAAGACAGAGAAGGAGAGGCCATCGCATGGCATCTAAAAGAATTTTTTGGCATTGATGAGTATGACAGAATTGTATTTCACGAGATAACACCATCAGCAATAGAAACCGCCCTAAAAGAGCCACGAAAAATTGATGAAAAATTAGTAGATGCCCAACAAGCAAGACGAGTTTTAGATAGATTAGTTGGATATAATCTATCCCCTTTTCTTTGGAAAAAAATAAGACGAGGACTCTCTGCTGGGAGAGTTCAATCAGTAGCATTAAGATTGATTGTGGAGAGAGAAGAAGAAAGAAGAAAATTTGATGCCAAAGAATATTGGACAATTGAAGCCAATCTGTCAACAAAAAATGAAGAAAAATTTGTTTCCGATTTGTCAAAAATAAATGACAAGAAATTAGACAAGTTTGATATTAAAAATGAAAAAATGGCAGAAGACATAAAGAAAGATATTTTAGAAGCAGACAATAAATTTAAAATATTATCCCTCACAAAGAAAGAGGCAAAAAAATCACCCCTGCCTCCCTTCACAACAAGTTCCCTTCAGCAAGAAGCAGGAAAAAAATTTGGTTTTTCAGCCAAACAAACAATGAGATTAGCCCAAATGCTTTATGAGGGCATAAAAATAGATAACAAACAAACTGGTCTCATCACATATATGAGAACGGATTCTCAAAACTTAGCAGAGATTGCTATTAGTTCAGCAAGAAAATTTATTGGGGAAAAATTAGGAAAAAACTTTCTACCTCCAAAACCAAATTATTACAAATCAAAATCTAAAATGGCTCAAGAGGCTCACGAAGCCATTCGCCCTACTCAAATTCAATTATCGCCCGACTCTATTAAGAGCCAATTAGAACCAAAACTTTTCAAACTTTATCAATTGATTTGGCAAAGAACTATTGCCTGCCAAATGAACCCGGCAATATTTGAAAGAACATCTGTTGATATTTTTGGGGAAGGAAAAAAAGATAATTATTTATTTAAGACAAACGGGAATATTTTAAAATTTCCGGGATTCCTTTCTGTCTATCCAACGGCATTCAAAGATCAGGAATTGCCTTTGTTAAATAAGGACGATGAATTAGGAGTTGATAATATTTTACCAATTCAACACTTTACCCAACCGCCTGCAAGATTTAGTGAGGCAACACTAATTAAGGCATTAGAGGAAAATGGCATCGGAAGACCATCCACTTTCGCCCCAACAATTTCAGTCATTCAAGATAGATTTTATGTAGAAAAAGATGATGATAGACGGCTATACCCAACAAAATTAGGGGAAATGGTAAATAATATGCTTGTTAATCATTTTCCAAAGATCGTTGATATTAATTTCACTGCAAAAATTGAAGATGATTTTGATTCTATCGCTCAAGGAAATGAAAAATGGCAAAAAATTGTTGGCGAATTTTATATTCCATTTAAGAAAAATTTAGATAAGAAATATGAAGAAGTGGAAAAATTAGATGTGGAAGAAAAAACTGATGAGGTTTGTGAGAAATGCGGAAAACCGATGAAGGTAAAGTGGAGTAGATTTGGAAAATTTTTGGGATGCTCTGGCTTTCCAGAATGTAAGACTATTAAGAAAATGGTTCAAAATGATTTGGGAATTAAGTGTCCAACTTGCAAAGAGGGTGATGTTGTTCGAAAAAGGACGAAGGCAAAGAAGAGACCATTTTATGGCTGTTCAAGATGGCCTGATTGCGATTTTGTTTCATGGAAAAAACCAACTCCCGAAAACCAAGATGCCGATTAGCATCTTGTGTTTTCAGTTTAAATTCATAGAATAGACACCACCACTCTATAATATTTCAAAAATAGAGCAGAGGCTTTTGCCCTCTAATCTAAAAATTGAAAGCAATTTTATTTTTTAAAAAATTTGTTGAATTTGGGGAAATGGGGAGGATATGAAATTTCTACTTTGCGCGAGTGTGAGATTATTATATTGAATTATTATTTGATTGTGTATAATCTTAATAATTGAGGAAGGGTCGCTGTTATCCCTCATTAATTAATAAAATGCTATCAATTGGAATTATTGGATTGCCAAATGTTGGTAAATCCACCCTCTTTAATGCCTTAATCAAAGGACGAAAGGCAGAGGCAAAAAATTATCCATTTTGCACTATTGAACCAAATGTCGGAATGGTTGAGGTGCCAGACGAACGATTATCAAAAATCGCTTCTATTTCTAATTCAAAAAAAATAATTCCAACAGCTATTGAATTTGTAGATATCGCGGGATTAGTCGCTGGAGCAAGCAAGGGGGCAGGATTAGGAAATAAATTTCTTTCTCACATTCGTGAAGTAGATGCAATCGTCCAAGTAGTAAGATTATTTGAAGACAAAGACATCCATCATGTTTCAGGCCGAATTGATATGAAAGACGATATTGAGATAATTAACACCGAACTTATTTTAGCCGACCTTGATACAATAGAAAAAAGATTATCCCAAACAAAAAGAACTGCTAAAAATACAAGCGACAAAGAGGCAAAAATAGAATTATCTTTATTGGAAAAATTTAAGGAAGCATTGGAAAATGGAAAACTCACAAGAACAATTGATATTACCCCTGAGGGAGAAAAGGTCGCAAACGGACTTCACCTACTCACAAGAAAGCCAATGATTTTTGCCGTTAATTGCGATGAGGAAAATTTATCAAAAGAAATTTCTTTCAAGGGAATTGGGGAGGAGGATGATATTTTTATTAAAATATCAGCAAAATTAGAGCAAGAATTGATTGATTTATCTGACAAAGAAGCAAAAGAATATTTAAATGAGTTGGGCATTGGGCAAACGGGATTAGATAAGTTAATCACTGCCAGTTATAAGATATTAGACTTAATTACATTCATCACATCTGGCGAACCAGAGACAAGGGCATGGACTATTAAGAAAAATACGACTGCCCAATTCGCCGCTGGTGCTATTCATACTGATTTTATAAAGGGCTTTATCAAAGCCGAGGTGGCTGATTATAAAGATTTTATAGAATATAATGGTTGGGTTGGGCTCAAAGAAAAGGGCAAAGTGCGATTAGAAGGCAAGGAATATATTGTCCAAGATGGCGACATCTGTTTCTTTCATGTTAAGACATAGGAAAAATATGTTGCGGAGGATTAAGGAAATAATTATTGATATTGTATTCCCGATGTATTGTCCGGGATGTAATGAGTTTATATCAAGTCAAAATAAAATTCTTATTTGCCAAAATTGTTTAAAGAATATAAAAATAATGAGAGATTTCTATTGCCCTAAATGTATTAAAAGAGTTGTCAAAAAATGTTCTTGCCGTAGCAATTTAAATTTTTTTGGCTTTTCTGTGAGTTATCAAGACCCATCAATAAGAAAATTAATTTTTGACTTTAAATATAGATTTGCTAAAAAATTAAGAAATACTCTTTCATATTTTTTGATTGAATATTTAAAAAATTTAATTAAAAACGAAAATATATTTGAAGAAGATTGGATTATTATCCCCATCCCCCTTCATAGAAAAAGAAAAAATTGGAGAGGATTTAATCAATGCCTTGAGATAAGCAATATAATCTCCAAATATTTTGGTTTAGAATTATTAGACGATATTCTTATTAGAATAAAGGAGACAAGTCCGCAGGCGGAAATAATTCATCAAAAGAAAAGAGAGGAAAATATAGAGAAGGCATTTTCTATTGTTAATAATCAAAAAATTATTGGCAAAAATATTGTTTTAATAGATGATGTTCGCGCTTCGGGCTCTACATTAGAGACAGCCGCTAAGGAATTAAGAAATTGCGGTGCAAAAAAGATTTTTGGATTAGTAGTTGCAAGATAATATGTTTTTTGAAAATATGCTCTGACATTAATCTCTATTATATCATATTGTCTGCCCGGCTCCCCCGCAATGAATTGCGGGGAATTCTCTTGATTAAATTTTCAAAAAATAAATAGTAAATAAAATATCATGTCTTTTGTTAGAGTAGATAATAACTAAAAATCCCCCCTCCCTCGCGAAGCGAGGGAGATAAGTATAAAATATCATGTCTTTTATTTTTATAAATATAGTATCCCCCTCCCTCGCGAAGCGAGGGAGGGGGATATAAGGCCCATGCCTTTTATTTGAGTAAAAAATATATATAATGAATAACAATAAAATATGAAATTAGATAAGTGGGTTGTTGATATTGAAACAAAAAATATATTTTCTGATGTTGGCGGAGTGAAAAATATCCACCTATTAAAAATATCCGTTATTGGAGTATATTCTTATCTCAAAGATGAATACTTTGCTTATGAAGAAAAAGACTTTCCCCTTTTTGAAAAGGAGGTTCAAAATGTTGGAGCATTTATTGGATTCGCATTGGATAGATTTGATATCCCAGTATTAAAAAGCCAATTTCCTGAAATGCCAGAAATATTATCTTATGATATTTTGGAGGAATTAGAAAAACAAAGAGGGCATAGAATTAAACTTGATAATTTAGCGATGGAAAACTTAAGTGTTGGAAAATCAGGCACAGGGTTAGAGGCGGTAGAACTATATAAAGAAGGAAAAATTGAGGAATTAAAAAAATATTGTCTAAACGATGTAAAAATAACAAAGGAACTTTATGATTTGTCAGATAAAGATGGCTATTTAACAATCCCATCAAGTTATTTAGAGCCAGCTAAATTAGATTTATCACATTGGAATGATATTGATGAGAAAATAGAGGCAATAGCCCAAAAAAGGGCGGCAACTCTAATGCAAGGCGGTTTATTCTAATGGTAATTATGGCGGATAAGTCAGATAAATATAAAATATTTTTTTGCTTATTGATATTGGCAATAGCCAATATATTTATTTGGAAAAATATAATATTCGTAGAGACAAAATCTTATTTGAATTTTTTGGATGTTGGTCAAGGCGATGCCTCTTTCATATATCTCAAAAATTCTGGCAATATTTTAATTGATGCGGGAATAGATGCAAGAATATTAGGGACCATTGGTGAATCTCAAGGTTTTTTTGATAAGAATATAGATGTTTTGGTTGTTAGTCATCAAGATTTAGACCATTTTGGCGGCTTTTTAGAAATAATAAAGAAATACAATGTTAGAACTTTGGCATACAATGGAGAAAAAATATCTAATAATAATTTTTTAAAATTATTAGATGAGGCGAATAAAAGAGGAGTAAAAATAATAAGTATTTCTGCTGGTGATAAAATAATCTCGGGAGAAAATTTTTTTGAGGTGTTATCGCCGACAAGAGATAAAAATTTTTCTGATTTAAGCGATAATAATAGTTCAATTGTTTTGTTGGGAAAAATAGTAAATAAAAAGGTGCTATTCACTGGTGATGCTAGTTCAAATATTTTGAGCGGGATAAATAATTTAGGGAAAATTGATATTTTGAAAGTGAGTCACCATGGAGCAAACAATGGAACTAGTCAAAATCTTTTAGAAAAAATATCGCCTCAAACGGCATTGATTGGGGTTGGGGAAAATAATTATGGGCATCCTACTCCACAAACAATAAATCTTTTAAAATATATCGGGGCAGACATTTTAAGAACTGATTTATTGGGCAATATTAAAATCACTTTTTGATTGATATTTTTTTGATGGGCGGGTATAATTAATTTATATATAACTTCTAGTTATGAAATGCCCCTCTCTGTCGCCCCTGTCCGCCAGAGGCGGACAGGGGCGACAAGGGAATAAATCGCCATTTTTTATATTCCAAAAATCAATTTCTAAAAAAATCAAAATAAAATTAACATAATGTTTTGGGGGCTCGTTTCTTTTGCATTCCTGACAAAGGAATACTCACAAAGAAAGTTGAGCCCTTATTTTCTTGACTATTAAACCAAATATCTCCACCGGCTCTCTCTAAAATCGCCTTAACAATATACAACTCCAATCCCTTGCCATTGGCATCACTCTCTCGAGCATTATCTGCTCTAAATAATTTTGTGAAAATCATACTTTGTTGCTCTGTTGGAATACCCATACCAGAATCCCTAATCATTATCTCAATTGATTTATTTTTTCTATAAATTTTTAATAAGATACCCCCCTTTTCGGAATTATAATCAATCGCATTATGAAGTAGGTTTCGGAATACTACTTCTGTGAGTTTCTCATCTAATCTTATCTTAGGCAAATTCTCATCAAATTCTTTTTTGAAATCAATTTTCTTTTTCTTAATCTTTGATGATAATTCATCTATTACATTGTTGGCGATATCAGTTATATCAACCATTTTTGGGTCTATCTTAAACAACTCCATCTCTATTCGTGAAGTGCTAAGCAATGCTCCCATAATATCAACCATTTTCTTTGTCCCCTTATAAATTTCTTGAATATATTCTTTTTGGTTTTTATTTAATGGTCCGGCATCGCCATTCAAAAGCATTTCTGAATACCATCTTGCTACTGAAAGAGGGGCTCTTAATTTATGGCAAGCCATTGAGACGAATTCTGATTTTGATTGGTCGTGCTTTAAGTCCGATGTGAATTTATCAAACTTTGATATTAGAAGATATATTACTGCAACTGCCATTAGAGTTATCCAAGCAATAAAGGCGAATATAAAGTTTTTTTCGGAATATAATAATATGCTGATAATAATCAATGCATTAAAGAATATAACCGTGAGAATTATTGATACTGCAAGTTTATTTTTTGATATTATATTTCTCATAATAATATCATTGGATTGATCTGAAATAATATTACTTCTGCCTTGCCCTAATAATCTATAGTTATTTATATTTAATATTATAATATATTTTTTATTCAATCCCTAATCAATATTCTCCACATTATTCGCCCGCCACGAAAGAAATTGCTTCGCAATTTCAATGTGGCTGGGATGGGGTGTTTTTCACTCAATATATCTTGAATTATAAAATTTCACATACCCCCTCGCCGTAGGCGAGGGGGTATGCCTCAATTTATTATTATTTATACATCTTAAATTATTTTAATTTAAAATCAATGATTTTTTTATTACCTCTGCACTAAAAAATACCCCATCAAAAACCCACATAAATAAAGGACTTCTCGGCAGTATTTTCCAATCCAAGAATGAGCCCGAAATGAGAATGTGAGGTTAGACATTTAAAAGGTTAGGAATTAATATTTTTTCTACTATTAGCACATTTACTTATAGAAGAAAATAATTTGACTTTTTCTTTTTTCATTTTG
>JBFEPE010000017.1:0-16378 GCA_041550235.1 Minisyncoccia bacterium | reverse complement strand
TGGTATTTAATAATTTCTTATTTTTTGATATATGCTTGAAAGAAAATTTTATATTTGTCATATTTGTTTTTAAAAAACTTATATTTTGACCTCATTTTATCATATTTTAATATATTTTTTGTTAATTTGAAATAGTTCCCCTTTTTGAAACTCAATTAAAGCCTCACAATTCAGGTTTTCAGGCGGGATTTTAAAGGCAAGTTCTCTTGCCCTTTGATAGTTGCTATAATTAATTTTTTTCAAAAATTTTCTCAATGCCTCTTTATTGGTCATAATAACACCTCCTATTTTTTTTGTTTTTTAACATCGCACTGCTATTTTCTATATAATCATATATTTATTTGCTTGTCAAATTTTAAGGGGGTGGTGGATTTTTTTACTTAAAACCTAAAAGACAAATGCTTTGTCTAACCATCTGAGTAGGGTCTCAATATCCTGATATCTATAATCAGAATAAAGCAGGGCGACTAATACTCTTCGGTAAATGCCCGGCTCTTTTTTGCTCGGTACACTAAAAATACCAACATATGTTTCTTTTGCCTCATCAGTAAATCCAGTTTTGCCACCCAAATAATCCATATTCAACTCTTCTAAGAAATATGGATTTTGAGATATTTGATTAATATTTCTTATCTCTCTTTTTTCTACTTCTTCGCCTTTTCTTACAATCACTTCTTCTTTTGGTCTTTGGGATAATATTAAAATTTCAGGAAAATCTAATAATATTTTTTTCAAAAGTTTTTCTAAATCATGGGCGGTGGATTGATTGATCATACTTAATCCTGTTGGTTCTTGAAATCTTGTTTGAATCATATTTAAATTTTCTGCTTCCTCATTCATTTTTGAAACAAATTCTTCTTTACCTAATGCACTTGCTATTGCCACTCCCGCCTTATTTGATGATGACAAGAGCAACATTTTTTCTAAATCTTTTACCTCTATTATTTCGCTGGTATTTAATTTTGTGAATGAATCGCCATCAATTTGTAAAAATTCGCTTTTTATTTCAACTTCTTGATTGGGCAAAATATATTTTCTTGTTACTAAAGAAGACATCAATTTAGAGATGGATGCGATAGGTCTTATTAAGTCGGCATTTTTTTGAAGAAAAGTAAAGTCATTATCAATATCTTTTACGAGGGCTATTTGTGCATTTATTTTTGGATTTGGTTCTTGCCAGTTTCGAAATGGATATGTTTTTCCTTGAATGTCAGCTTTCAAATAGAGTCCTAAATCTATCGCATTGAATGAAACATTTTTTGATTTCCAAAATAGCCCGCTATATATTAAGGGGGTAAAGAATCCAATTGCAATGAATATTGCGATAATAATTATTATTCTTGATATTTTCATATGCTTACTGATACTTATCAAAATCTGGTAATTGATGGATGTTCTCAATACCTAAATTTCTTATCATATCAAAGCTAATTCTATAGACATTGATTAATTTGCTATTTGGTGATTTTTCTTTCGTGATAAGCCCTCTTACCAATAAACTTCTTAATATAAATGATGAATTTACTCCGCGAATATTATCTATCTCAATTCTGCTAATTGGCCCCTTATAGGCAATAATTGCTAATGTTTCAAGTGATGCTGGGCTCAAATCATCTTTTAATTCTGTCTTCAGAAATTCTGTTATTATATTAGAAATATTTGGACTTGTAGTTAGTTGATATTTTTCGTCATCACTGATAATTATCAGCCCCCTATCATTAAATTCCTCCCTCATCTCTAATATCATTTCTCTTATATCGTCCTCTTTTTGCTCTAATAATTTAGATAGTTTTTTTAATCCAACTGGCTCGCCAGAAACAAAAAGAATCCCCTCAATTGCTCTTTTTAAGTTGTTTTTTTCTTCTATTGACATTTTATTTTATTATAGACCTTAATCTTATCTCATCAAAAACATCCGACTGCTCAATCTCAATATATTGGTCTTTGAATAGGTGGAGGATGGCGAGAAAACTCACAATAATCTCTTTCTTAGATTTCTTATCAGTCAATTGACTAAATGAAAATTCAATCCTCTCTTTTAAATTATTAAATATTTCCCTTATTTTATCCTCAATTTTAATCATTTTTGATTCTTTTTCAACTTTTTCTTCCTCAATAGATATCTCAGAAAATTCTTTCCAAACTTTATCAAAAGATTTTTTTAAATCAAATAATGATATATCTTTTGGTGGCAAAAAAACTGATGATTTGCCCAATAAGAATTGCCTTGAGAAAAGAGGGTTTTTGAAATATAAATTTTTGATATTCTTATTTGCCAAACGAAATTCTTGATAGATTTTTAATCTTTTGCTTAATTCATCAATATCCTCCTCTTCTTCCTTGCTAATCTCAATAGTAGGCAGGAGCATTCTTGATTTTATTAGAATTAATTTTGAGGCGATTATTAAAAAATCTGCCAACATTTTTGGATGGACTAATTTTAAGTCGCCTAAGAATTTTAAAAAGTCATCGGTTACTTTTGCTAATGATATTTCTGTGATATCCATTTTCTTTGATTCAATTAGAGAGACTAATAAGTCAAGAGGACCAGAGAATTTCTCTGATGCAATCTTAAAGTTTTCAATTTTTTGCTCCATATCAATCATTTATTGTTATGATAATCATTGCTATTCTAACAGATTTTTAAATTTCCGCGAATATTATTCTCATATTGCCATGATAGAAAGTAGCCATCTATACCCCCCCTCTAATTATAGGGTTTTTTATCCACATCTAACTAGTTACAAACATAAAAGAATATTGATATAATAGAGGCATATTCAAGAAGTAACAAGCAATAATATGGAAAATAAACAAAAGACAACTAAAAAATTAATATGATTAGTATCAAAACAACATTTAAATTAGCTGCCTCTTTAATTATCTGCCAACTGGCTGGAATTATTGGCTCGTTCTTTACGAGTTCCTCAGTCAATGATTGGTATGTCTTAATCAAGAAGCCGTCCTTCACTCCTCCCGGCTCAATTATCGGATTGGTTTGGATTATAATATTTTTTCTAATGGGTTTTTCTTTATATTTGATTTGGCAAGACAAGAATAAAAAGGCAATAATATTTTTTGCCATTCAACTTATTTTAAATATCTTTTGGTCATTTTTCTTTTTCTACCTTCAATCACCACTTCTCGCTCTTATTGAGATAATAATATTATGGATTTTGATTTTATTTACAATAATTTATTCATTTAGGACATCAAAATTAGCAGGATATCTTCTAATTCCATATATTCTTTGGGTTTCCTTCGCCACCCTCTTAAATTTCTCCATTTATTATCTAAACTACATCGCGATTTATTAAATAAATGGTTTTTTAGAAATTACCTGTTAATATTTCAATAATCCTTTTTAATTCTTCAACTCTTTTCATCGCCGATTTCAAAATATCTTTTGTGAAATATTTTTTGCAGATTTTTTTATTAAGACAGACATATTTCTCTTCATTTATAAAATTTTTAAAATCATTTTTCAACTCCCTTGATGTTTTTGATTTCATATTATTTTTATATAAGCCCAATATTTTAAAAAGAGTTGCTTCTAAGCATGGGCTATTCCATATTATCTCAAAAGAATTTTCTTTGGCAATCTTTTCTAATTCATCTATTTCATTATTTAAAATAGCCTTATCTTTATCCATTAAAATAAAACTCTTGTTAAATTCTGATCCACCCCTGCCACTTCTCATTCTAATTGCTTTTTCCAAAATATTTCGAGGAGAACCACCACCAGCATCTAAAGTAGTGGGATTTGTTTTGCCATGAGAAAAAATAGATCTTAAATAAACCAACAAAACATGTTCACTTGACCCCTCGCCATAGGCAAAAATAGTTATTTTTTCAAATCTTTCTTTTTTACGATGATTAGCCATATCAATATCAATTATCAAAATTTGGGATAGCCCCATATTTACCCGACATATATTTGCCATAATAATTATCATTACTTCTAATTTTCTTTCCTTCTTTTGTTTTCACATCACTCAAATGCCATGCATCGCTCACACCACTCTTACCATCTTTTTCGATTAAAATGATTTGATTTTTGTCTAAATTATTCATCGCTTGAACACTATGAGAACTAAAAATTAATTGTATGTTTTTAGGATTATATTCTTTTGATGTGAAAATATTAATAATTTCTGGTATCATATATGGATGCAAATCTGAATCCAACTCATCTATAACAACGGCCCCCAAATCACTTCTTAATGATGGTAAAATCAATCTCAATGTAGAAATTATGTTTTTTGTTCCAGTAGATTCATATTTAATCGGCAAATCATATTCATTGCCAAAATAATTATGCCTCCCATAAATTTTAGGACTTTCATTGTTCCCTTTTTCATCAACAATTATACTTTTTACCCCTGTATCAAATTTAATAAGATGGTCTTCAACTTCTTTTTTTATATCCAAACGAGACCTTAAAAAATTTATGGCTTCTAAAAAATCATCTGTTTTGTTATCTATCTTTCCGCTTTCTGCAATACTATTGCTTATAATCTTATTTCTGAAATATGAATAAATTTCTTTACTAATCTCATTGTTTGAATAGGCAGCCGCTGAAATAACAGAAACATTATCTCTAATTTTAGCGGCATCTTTGATTGATAAGCCAAATAAATTTCTGTCTCTAAACTTAAAATTATATTTTTTATCCTTATTGCTATACTTTCTTTCAAAAATATTTCTTGACTTTCTCATTCCTAATTCTCTTATATCTAATTTTTCAAAAAAAACTCTATCAGTAGTCATCTCTACTTTATAATAGAATGTCCTTCTATTGTTGTCAGAAAAATCAATCTCAAAATAACTATGCTCTTTTTTGTTAGTAAAAAAGAATGGCTTAAATATTATCTCTTCCTCTAATCCACCTGATGGCCTAAAAGAATCGCAAATAAAATAAGATAGAAAGGGAATAATCTTTAGAATATTTGTTTTTCCAGATGCATTTGGACCAATAAACATCGCCACCTTAGAAATTCTATTTCCAAAAGCATCACTAAAATAAGTGCTTGATATTGATTCTTTTTTGTCGTCAGAGAATCTTATTTCAACTTCATTTTTGAACGAATAAAAATTTTTCAATTTTACCCTGTAAATCATATTATTTTGATGTTTTTAACAAATTTTTGTAAAAAAACGACTTATATCATCATAATAATCCCTTTTTAAAATAAATCAAGCCATCTTTCCTGTGGATAAATAAGTGGGCGAGCAATACTATTTTTAGATATCTAAATATCATCCAACCACTATATTTATTAGTTTGTCTTTGATGAATACTATCTTTTTGATTTTTTTATCAGAAATTAATTCCTTAATCTTGCCATCCTCAAAAGCCAATTTTTTCGCCTCGTCTTCGTTGATACCAACAGGAGCAGGCGATTTTGAGCGGACTTTCCCATTGACTTGAATTACTAAATCAAAATTTTTTCTTGAAATAATCTTCTCACTATACTTTGGCCATTTTTCCAAATGAATAGACTTCTTATTTCCCATTACTTGCCATAATTCCTCAGCCATATGAGGGGCAAGAGGGGAGAGGATTCTTAGAAAATTATCTAAATCAATTTTTTTGAATTTTCCTTCAACTTTTTGCCAAGAATTTAAACATTCCATAAGAGAGCTAATTGCAGTATTAAATTCTAAATTCTCAATATCTTCTCCTATTTTTTTAATTGACAAATGGAGGGATTTTTTTATTTCTTCTTCATCTTTTTTGCTTATTGGCTTTTGTCCTTCTTGAATTTGCTCTTGATAGAAATTCCAAATTCTATTCAAGAACCTGCTAATTCCATTTAATCCTTGTGGATTCCATGAGCCACCTTGGCTAAATGGACCGATAAATCCAAAATACATTCTTATTGAATCGGCCCCACTTTTTTTGACTTCTTCATCTGGGTCTATCACATTGCCCTTTGATTTTGACATTTTTTGATTGTCGGGACCAAGTATTATTCCGTGAGTTCTTCTTGCTAAAAACGGCTCATCAAAATCCAAATAGCCCATATGATTAAGGGCTTTAATTATGAACCGAGAATAAATAAGATGCATTGTAATGTGCTCTGCTCCGCCAACATAAAGAGGGATGGGCATCCATTTTTTTATTTTTTTATTATCAGCAAATTTATTTTTATTTTTGGGGTCGGCATATCTTAAGAAATACCACGATGAATCAACAAATGTATCCATTGTGTCGGTTTCTCTCTCTGCTGGCTCATTGCAATTAGGACATTTTATATTCTTCCAATTTTCTGCTCTATCTAATGGTGATTTTCCCTCATCTGTGGGCATATAGTTTTTCAAATCAGGCAATTTAATTGGCAAATTCTTTTCTTTTTCCGGAAGCCAACCGCATTTTGAACAAAAAATCATAGGAATAGGAGTCCCCCAATATCTTTGTCTTGATATTATCCAATCTCTTAGGCGATAGTCAGTTGATTTTTTGCCTGATATAAATAATGAAATTTTTTCTACTGCTATTTTATTTTCTAATCCAGAAAAACTGCCTGAATTTATTAATTGCCCTTCTCCGAGAAATGGCTTATTTCTTGGCAATTCTTCATCTTTCGGTTGAATGACCGGAACTATTTCCAATCCAAATTTTTTAGCGAAATCCCAATCTCTTTGATCATGGGCAGGCACAGCCATGATTGCTCCTGTTCCATAGGAAGAAAGGACATAGTCGGCTATCCAAATGGGAATTTTTTTTCTATCCGCTGGATTTATTGCATAAGAGCCAGTGAAGACACCTGTTTTGTTATTTACTTCCTGCTGTCTTTCTAAATCGGTTTTTCTTTTTGCTTCTTGAATATACTTTCCTATTGCCTGCCTTCTCCCATCGCTCGTTATTTTTTCTACCATTGGGTGTTCGGGCGATAAGACTAAATAAGTGGCTCCGAATATTGTATCAGCCCTTGTTGTAAATACTTCAATTTTCTCATTTATATTTTCAACTGAAAAATTTATCAAAAATCCATCTGATTTTCCAATCCAATTTCTTTGGGCTATTTTTGCTGGACGAGGCCAATCTAATTGATTTACTCCTTCAAAAAGTTCATCAGCGAATTTTGTTATTTTCATCATCCACTGCTCTATATTTCTTTGTTCCACTCTTTCTCCGCATCTTTCACAGCAACCATTTACCACCTGCTCATTTGCGAGAACCGTTTTATCCTTTGGGCACCAGTTTGCTTTTGTTTTATCTCTATAAACTAATCCATTTTCATACATTTTTAAGAAAATCCATTGATTCCATTTGTAATATTGTGGATTTATTGTTTGGACTTCTCTATTCCAATCAAATGTTGCTCCAATTCTTTTGAGTTGTTCTTTCATATATGAAATATTTTTTTTCGTCCAGTCTGATGGGTGGAGATTATTTTTAATAGCGGCATTTTCAGCGGGCAACCCAAAGGCATCAAATCCAATGGGATATGAAACATTTTTCCCATTCATTCTTAAGTATCTCGCCAAAATGTCTGATAGGGAATAGGTATACCAATGTCCGACATGGAGGTTGCCTGATGAGTAGGGAAATTCAACCAATAACATAAAGTTTTTTTTGCCCTTGATTTCGTCTTTTGTGCTATTTATTTTTATTTTTTCCCAGTGTTTTTGCCACTTTTTTTCAATTTTGGATGGATTATATTTCATATTATTGTTTTTATACCTTGCCAATTGTTCCATTCTACCCCAATGACAACTTTTTATCAAATACTTGTATTCTCACCCACCACCCCGCTTCGCGGGGTGGTGGCTAAATTCAATTATTATTATCAAATATAGCACATTCTCAATATTTCTTAATAAAATAAAACGAGGAAGCCGGATTGATCCAAACTTCCTCATTTTGTTTTGAATTTAAAAGGGGAAACCAGCATGATGCTCACCACTTTTTATTCTTATTTTTTCCATCATTTCCATAAGTTGTCTTTCTCTATAAGACTTATTTTCAAGTTCTTCTTGTTGAGATGGAAGCAATGCGCTAAATTGAACTGGTCGTGTTGCCGAAATTCGAGACTCTGAAAAATTATTTTGATCATTGGTGATTTCATGGAGCCCTTTTTGATAGGAGACTTGATTTGTCGTTTTTTCACTTTTTGTAATGTCTAAAATAACATTAACTGCTGTTTTTGGCGGTTTTTCTGTGTTGCTTATTTTTTTTGTGTCTTTTATCGTCACGGACACACTAAAGATACTGTTCACAAATGCTTCTTCAACCATTGTCTTTAATTGTGCGGGGTAGATGATTTCATTGCTATAGACATGCACCTCACTGCATCCATTAGAGGAATGTTTTTCTATTCTGCTTGTATTGACATAATTTGGCAACATCATTTTGAGGTGTCTCAAGAAATTTGATTCTATTATTTTATCATTCATACTACTCATGCTATACCTCCCTCGGTTGATTTATTAGACCAACCGATTTTTTATTTTATTTTTTTAATTTTTTAAATTCATTTGCTACCATAATCACAACCATCATGACTGCTCCTATTATACCAAATCCTTTTGGATTTGTCAAGAGGGGTAGTCTTTGTACCATATCTATTCCTTTATATAATCTAATACCATAATCTTTTCTGTCAATAGAAGAAAGATGTGGATAATTTTATATTTAATATAGATTTAGAAAGTTGCCATTTTTTTATTTTTTCAAAAAGAGTATAATGAGTAATATTTGAGGAACACCCCGTCGCCTCCGCCGAAGGCGGACATGAATGACAAAGAGGAGGGCGAGGCGACCCGCCTTCGCCAAGGCTTCGGCGGGGCAAGCCCGTCTTCGCCAAGGCTTCGGCGGGGCAAGCCCGTCTTCGCCAAGGCTTCGGCGGGGCAAGCCCGTCTTCGTTAAAACTTCGGCGAGTGAAGCAGAATGTCCACCTATGGCGGAAAAAAAATGAAAAAAGATAAAGCAAAAATTAAAATAAAAAGGACAAAATGGGATTTGTCGGTATTATTTAAGGGCGATGATGATAAAGAAATTGAATTGGAAAAAAAGAGGATTGAGAAAGAAAATAAAAAGTTTGTAAAAAAATGGGAGAAAAGAAACGACTATTTAAAAAATCCAAGCATATTAAAAATCGCATTAGATGAATATGAGTTGTTACAAAGAAAATATGGTTCCAGTGGAAAACTGGGCATCTATTTTTTTCTTAGATCAAGCCAAGACCAAGGCGACCCCAAAATAAAGGCAAAATTAAATAATTTAATTGATTTCAGCTCAAAGATAGAAAACAATATAAAATTTTTTGAATTAAATATATCTAAAGCCTCATTAGATATTCAAAAAAAATTATTGAAATCAAATATATTAAAAGAATATAAGCATTACTTAGAAATATTATTCAAAAAAGGGAAGTATTTATTAAGTGAAAAAGAAGAAAAAATAATAAACCTAAAATCATCACCAGCTTATTATAACTGGGTAAAAATGATAGATGATTTTTTGTCGAAAGAAGAGAGGGTTGTTTTATCTGAAAATGGCAAAAAAGAAAAAAAGAATTTTTCTGAAATATATTCTCTTGCCAATTATAGTCAAAATAAGAAAGTGAGGGATTCTGCCACAGATGCATTCAATGATATATTAGAAAAAAATTCAGCCGTCGCTGAGGTAGAGATAAATTCTATTTTTAGAAATAAAAAAATTGATGATGAATTGAGGGGATTTAAGAGGGCTGAGGAGAGCAGGCATTTAGAAGATGATATTGATAGCAAAATAGTTGATACTTTAGCAGATGTCGTCTCAAGCAATTTTAAAATTTCTAAAGACTTTTATAAATTAAAGGCAAATCTTTTGGGTTTTAAAAAATTAAAATATAATGAGAGAAATTTGGGTTATGGAAAAATAAATAAAAAATATTCTTATTCAAATTCAATAAATTTAGTTGGTAATTCTTTCAAAAAATTAAGCGAGGATGTATTTTATCCAATATTTAAAAAATTTATTGAGAATAATCAAATAGATGTTTATCCAAAAAAAGGAAAAACAGATGGTGCTTTTTGTATTTGCGATTCGCTTTCTCACCCAGCATTTATTTTATTAAATCATACAGGGGATATTAAAAATATTACTACTTTGGCTCATGAGGTAGGGCATGGTATTAATTTTGAATTGATGAAGAGAAATCAAAATTCTTTGAATTTTGATTTGTTATTATCAACAGGTGAAGTTGCTAGCACATTTATGGAGGATTTTGTTTTGGATAGAATTTTAGAAGAGACGGATGATGAGTTGAGGTTGGCTATTTATATGGAAAAATTAAATAGTGATATTTCTACAATTTTTCGTCAGATTGCTTGTTATAATTTTGAAAAAGAACTTCATCAAAAACAAAGAGAGGCGGGCTATTTGTCAAAAAATGAAATTGGTTTATTATTTAAGAAGCATATGTCGTCTTATATGGGCTTATCAGTTGAGCAATCAAGTGGTTCGCAAAATTGGTGGGTTTATTGGGGGCATATCAGGAGATTTTTCTATAATTATTCTTATGCTAATGGTTTATTGATATCTAAGTTTTTACAAAAGAGAGTGAAGGAAAATCCTGAATTTATCTCAAAAGTTATTAAGTTTTTGGGGGCTGGAACATCTCAATCCCCAAAAGATATTTTCAAGGGATTAGGAATAGATATCAGTAAAGAGAGTTTTTGGCAGGAAGGAATAGGCGAAGTGAGGTCTCTTCTTTCAGAGACAAGGAGATTGGCAAAGAAGTTAGGGAAGATTTAGGATTTGATAAGTTGATTTAAGTAATTGGAGACCCTACTTTAACCATTATTTTTGAAATTGGAGAAATTGATTATTTCCTTAATATGCTTTTTTCAAATATATAAGTGCTATAATTAGAGTATGAAAATATATTTAGGGGCTGACCATAGAGGATACAAATTAAAAGAAGGGATAAAAAAATTTCTTGAAAAAGAAGGATATATTTTTGACGACTTAGGAAATAGCGAATATGACCCAAAAGATGATTATCCCATTTTTGCCAAAAAAGTAGCAGAGGCAGTTTTGGAAAACCCCAATGAAAATAGAGGCATCCTTATTTGTGGCTCGGGAATCGGAATGAATATTGTTGCCAATAGATTTAAGGGAATAAGAGGCGGAATGGCAATATCCCCATGGTTGGCAGAAGCAGGAAGAAGAGATGATGATATTAATGTGTTGATTTTGTCGGCCGATATAATTGATTTAGAGACCGCTCTTTCTACTATAAATAAATTTTTAACCACTGATTTTAGCAATGAGGAGAGGCATAGGAGAAGAATTAATCAAATTGATGAAATATGAAAATAATTCCAGCAATAAATGAAATAAATTTTGATGAGGTGATAAAAAAAATTGACTTGATGAATGGGCGGACTGATTGGATTCAGATTGATATATTTGACGGTATTTTTGTAGAAAGAAAAACATGGAATGATCCTAAAAAATTATTAGAATTAAATAATAAATCAAATATAAATATTGAAATTCATTTAATGGTAGAATTTCCAGAGGATAAAATAGGGGACTGGTTAGATATTGATATTGTAAAGAGGGTAGTTGTTCATAAGAATGCGATAGTTAATAAGGGTAAATTTTTGGAAATAATGAGAGGGACAAATAAGGAAATTGGATTGGCTATTGATAAGTCAGAATCCGTTTCTTTTTTGGATGAGATGGAGAAAGATGATGGTTGGAAAGAGATAATTTCAAGTATTAATTTTTTTATTATTATGGGAGTTGAGCCGGGTTCATCAGGTCAGGAATTTGATATATCTATTTTAGATAAGATAAGGGCAATTAAGCAGAAAAGAAAAGATTCAATTGTTGCTGTTGATGGTGGAATTAATCCACAAACAGCGATGGCTTGTTTCTCGGCTGGTGCAGATATCGTTTATTCTTCAAGTTATATATTCAATAGCGATGATATTGATAAGGCAATGAGCGATTTATTGGGCAAGAAATGATAAGGGGCAATTAACTACTGAATATACTACTGAATATACTACTGAATTAATTTCAGTAGTTTTTTGGAAATAAGAGATAGTAAATGGAGACCTGATAAATAATTAAATATAAATAAAAAATAACCCTGGGTTCTTAACTTTAACCAAGGTTATCTTCAGGGAAAATATTAAGCATATTTTAAAATATACCGAAAATATTTTCATTCTCTTCTCTAGCTAGCAAAATTCTTACTTTTTCATTAGTTGTGCTAAACAATTTTCCTTTGATTCCTTTTTTCAATTTCTCACTTTCTTTAGATGTCAATCTCAATAATACTTTTGACGTGAAAATGTCAGAAATTTTTTCATCACCATTATTTTCTTCTTGCTGGATTAAAATGATGCATTTATTAATTTTTGAATTTAATACTTCTCGCCAATACCCAATATCATTAATTGACGCTTTTTCTACCTGTTCCTGTGTTAAAATAAGTGTTTTTTGAACCATGTCTTCAGCCCTCCTTTATTTGTTGTTTTAATTTTTTATCCTCTCTTACACTACAAGATAATAATTGAAAAGTCAAGGTTTGATTATCAGCCATATTTAAAAGAGTAATTGCTGGATTTTTGGATTAAATGCCTTATAATAATTTTAATATGAAAATAAATATAAATAAAAAACAATTTTTAACTTTGATGAAATTAATTTATTTAGGAAATTGGATGGCAAATGCTCATCGAACAGGGAGTGATAATGATCCCATGCTGAAGGAATATGAAGAGATGCAGAAATATATCTTATCTTTAGCCGAAGATTTTGGTTTTGAAAAATATGTCGATAAAAAAAATGTGGGTGATGGCAAATATTATCCAACAATGGGTTTTATTACAGAAACAGATATAGAGGATTTAATAGATGAATATAATAATGACACTTTTTGGGGTGAGTTAGCGGATAGGCTTGGCAACAGAGATTTTATTAGAAAATATAGCGAGGATGATTGGAAAAAAATGGATGTTGAAGAAAGAATAACTAAAATGGTCGACGAGGCCGAGAAATATGATGAGGAATTTTCAGAAAACGGACTTGATAGATTAGAGGTGGTGGAGGATGATTAGAGAAATATAAGATCACCCGCCAGAGACGGATGTGCCACCTTCGTCCGCCTCTGGCGGACTTCGGCGGGCGAAGTAAAAACCATGGATAAAAGAGATAAAAATAAGGGAAAAGAGGTTAGTTCCATTTTGGAACATACTACAAAACATGGGACTATTAAAGAGAGTATAAAAAATTTAAAATAAAACAGGATAAAGATTATGTCTCTGATTTTGATAAAGAAATAAAAAAATTATTAGATTCTAAAAATAAGAAAAGATAAAAATGTGGGACGATAGTGGCTATTTCTCTATAACAAAAACTAATTCTGTTTCAAATAATATTTTTTCTACTTTCCAATTTTGCTCCTTAATTAAATCAAGAAAATATTTTTCATAAAAATTAGCCATTCCTCTTTCTTTTCCTGAAATGCTTTTTGTCGGATATGAAACCACTATATATTTAGCAGGTGTTTTCTTTAAAATATCTAAAGAGCAATTTTTTTTCTGATGCTCCAAAAGAGGCAACACTTTTAGAAATAAATATACATCAGCATTATCCGTGTCATCAACCAATATATCGCCTAATTTTACTTTTGCCCTGTTATCAACCTTTAGAATTTCAAAAACCTGATTTAGAAAATCTATTTGCTCTTTATCAACATCAAATCCTGTGTAATGAATTGGCGAATTCATCCAAAAGTATGTGAGTGAGTTTAGTCCACAGGCAGGTTCTATTATAGACTTAGGCATTCCAGTAATAGAAAAAATTTTTTGATAAAAGTCATTCAATATCTCAATTCTTTCATTTGTGGAAGTTTGGAGTTTTAAAACTGGAAGCAATATTTCTTTTTCTGATTTCCCTTCTTTTGACTCTCTTTCTATTTTTGCTAACAATTTTTTAAAATTGGGTCGCTTAAAATATGCTCCCCAAATTTGATGAAGCCTTTTTTTGACTCTTTTTTCCACTTCTTTGACTGGATGATGATTTGATATTTCTTCTATAATTCTTTCTATCGTTGGCGGATAAATTGATCTATACTTTTTTGATTTCAAAATCTTTTCTAATATATTTTTTTCATTCATAATTTGATATTATCTTATTTTTAATATAAGATACAGGCATTAACTTTTTAATTATAAATCATATATGGATATAATCATAATAATTATTTGGATTTTAGTTACTTTTATTACTGGCTCTTTGGCAGGTGTTTTAGGAAAGAGGTATGGGGTGGAATATCCCATTGCTCTTGTTTCTGCATTAGTTGTAATGGCTAATATATTTGCTAATAAAATAGTTGCTTTTGGTTCTTTTTCTGTCCCCGCGGGTGTTATCGTTTTTTCAATGACTTTTTTTATCACTGACTTAATTTCTGAAAAATGGGATATGAAGCAAGCAAGAAAGGCGGTTTGGGCAGGATTTTTTTCAAATCTTGTTTTGATTGTTTCTGTCTTTATCGTAACTAATTGGCAACCGGCTATTTTTAATGTTGAATTTTCGGAAATGTTTTCAAAAGTTTTATCTCTCACTCCAAGAATAGTAATTGCTAGTTTTATCGCTTATCTTATTTCTCAGCATCATGACATTTGGACATTTCATTTTTTAAAGAAGAAAACAGGAGGGAGGCATCTTTGGTTAAGAAATAATGCTTCCACTATCGTGAGCCAGTTTATAGATTCTGTTATATTTATCACGATTGCTTTTTATGGAATTTTACCAATTTGGCCTCTTATTTTGGGTCAGTGGGTTGTAAAGATAATTATTGCCGTAATAGACACTCCGTTTATGTATTTTACTTCTTGGGTAATGGATAAGATAAGGACAAAGAAGTAGGCTTGGATAATAAAGATGGGTGGATTATAATATAATCATCCTATATTAATAATATGGATATTGATAAAAAAACAATTGAAAAAATATTGGGGCTATCAAGAATGGATATTTCTGATGATGAGAAAAATGAATTATTAAATGATTTGAATGTGATATTGGAATATATCAATCAGTTAGAAAAAGTTGATACTGATAATATTGATATTGATTTAGAAAAATCAAAAAACTCATCTCTTCGTGAGGATGAGGAATGGATAAGAAATCAATTAGATATTGATTTGCTTATATCCGGCTTCAGAGATAGAGTTGATGGAAAATTAAGAGTTCCTTCTGTTTTTGAAAAAAGAAATGGGTAATTTTTTAGTTTTTTTGTCTATAAGATAAGATAAATGCCCGCCTTCGGCGGGCATTTATCTTATCTTGCTATTTTCAAACATAAGGCACTATATTAGTTTTTCTTAATAATCCAAAGATAGGGGATGTTGTTTGGGACATTCCAAAACTTATTATAATATTCTGGCAATTTTCTCGTTAGATTTGAGCGATGACTCAAATGAAATTTTCTTTTGCCCAAAAAGGCAGGTCTTTTCTTATTTTTTCTAAAGACTTTCTTATATGATGATATTTTCTCTAAGCAAGTGTCTTGGAAACCTCTTTTCTTCCACTCCTTACAAATCGTCAATCCATAATCCACCAACACTCTCTCACTTTCTCTCCACATATTAGTCGCAGGATGATTAGTCCATGCCCCGCTCTTATATTCACCATTAAGAGCCCTTAATATTTGGAGGGCTTCTACTCTCTGTTTGCCGAGTCGCTTATTGTCTAATACTCGGGCTGTTTTCTCAAATGATGAGTATGGTAAGAATGTTTGCATATAGCACATCTTAACACATTTACCCATATTTGTCAAATCTGTGGTGGTTTAAAAAATTAAAAAAAACTGCCTCTTTTAAAACTCTTTTAAAAATGGGCAGTTGATAACACATAGATAGAAAATTTGTTCATTTTTTAAGGGAATGTATTTTCAGACATTCCTCTCCGATATTTTCGTTTTCAAAAAATTCTATTTCCATGATAACTATTTTTTCCTCCCCTTCTTTTTGTTCTGTAATTCTGTTGTGCTTTGGCCAGAGGGAAGGATGTTGTCCTTTTTTCTCCATGAGGCATATTAATGCCTCTCCCATGGTTTCAAAATTATCTAGTCTAAAATTAGGTAAAACAATTACATTAAGCCATTTTTTCTCTCTCATATCATAACATTCTAAAGAAAACATTTTATCACCTCCGATGATATACTAATAAAAAGATATGTATTTGTCAAATTTTAGGTTTGGCAGAACAATAATATAATATAGTATTTTCCAATCCAAGAATGAGCCCGAAATGAGAATGTGAGGTTAGACATTTAAAAGGTTAAGAATTAATATTTTTTCTACTATTAGCACATTTACTTATAGAAGAAAATAATTTGACTTTTTCTTTTTTCATTTTGCA
>JBFEPE010000016.1:0-17497 GCA_041550235.1 Minisyncoccia bacterium | reverse complement strand
CAAAATGAAAAAAGAAAAAGTCAAATTATTTTCTTCTATAAGTAAATGTGCTAATAGTAGAAAAAATATTAATTCCTAACCTTTTAAATGTCTAACCTCACATTCTCATTTCGGGCTCATTCTTGGATTGGAAAATACTATTTTTGAAAGGCATAAGAATTAAAATCTATCCCCCGCCCGCCCTCGGCGGGCGGGGGATATGCCTAACTTTTTCTTCAAAAAAATACCAAAAACTTGCTAATTAGATAGAATATCTGATAATAATTTTTTGATCTCATTTACTTGCTCATCATAATAAAATCTCAAAATGCCATTTCTTAGTTACTCTTGATAATAAAAAAGGGCGCTTTTGTCAGCGACCCATAAGATTGAGGCATTAAATCATTGCCCATCTCATCCATCATCAAAATAATTCTTAAAAAATTTAGATTTTTCATTTTCACCTCCCTCATGGATTCCATAAATTATCAAATTTCAGATACCTTTGATATAGTGAAATATTCCTTGCCTTACTTCTTCTTTTATTTATTTTCCTTACAACCCTATTAACCCTATTGCTTAAAATCTTTATAATAAGGCGATTTTTAAAATTAATATATAACCTTCTTAATTTAGCCATGATAGACCTCCTGTGAAAAATTTCTACTAATATACTAATAGAAAAGCGATAATTTGTCAAGAGAAGAGAGGATATGTTTGGTAGAATGATGATATAGAATAATGCCCTCTTGTCACCCCTGCGAAGGCAGGGGTCTAAAAAAGAAGTGAGACAGAGATTCTTCGCCAAAGGCGAACAGGCCCGCCAGAGTATTATCCGCCTTTGGCGGACGGGAATGACAGGAAAAGAAATGAAATAATAGGAGATAAACACCCCGCCTTCGCCAAGGCTTCGGCAGGGCAATGCCCGTCTCGCTTGAGGCGAGCCACCCCTCTATAAGAGGGCGGAACATCCGCCTATGGCGGGGAATAATAAATAAACATGAAAAGAGTTGTATTAATAATATTAGATGGATGGGGAATCGGGCGGAGGGATAATTCCAATGCAATATACGAAGCAAAAACACCAACATTAGATTATTTCCAAAAAAATTATCCAGCCACTGCTCTCCAATCAGCTGGAATAGCAATTGGATTGCCATGGAACGAATCGGGAAATAGCGAAGTTGGGCACCTCACAATAGGAGCAGGAAGAGTCCTTTATCAGCACCTACCCCGAATATCATTAGCAATAAAAAATAAAGAATTTTTCAAAAATCCCGCATTAGTTGGGGCATTTGAGCATGCCAAAAAAAACAATAGCCAAGTCCATATAATTGGACTGCTCACCGATGGGAATGTTCATGCTTCCTATGAGCATTTAAGAGCATTTATTCAACTTGCGAAACAACAAGACAAACAAGCATTTTTTCATCTTTTTTCAGACGGAAAAGACAGCCCATTAAAATCAGGCAAGGGATTTGCAGAAAATTTCTTAAAAGAATTAGAATATTATAAAGCGGGAAAATTAGCCAGTATGACTGGAAGAAATTATTCTATGAATAGAAAAAAGAATTGGGATATGACAGAAAAAACATACAACCTCCTCACGATGGGAGAAGGAAATTTCACGACAGACATATTAAAAACATTTGATGATTATTATGAAAAAGGAACAACCGATCCTTATGTTTTACCAACATTAATTGCAGATAAAAACAACCCTGAAGAATGGCCACTGATAAGAGACAATGATAGCATAATATTTTTTAATTTTAGAGAGGATAGCATGAGGCAAATTTCCTCAAGCTTCGCATTGGATAATTTTTCTGATTTTGAAAGAAAAAAAGTTCTAAAAAATATTTTCGTTTCAACAATGACTCAATATGACGACGATTTATCTGCCTCCATTGCCTTCCCTCCTGAAACATTAGAAAATGGCTTATCAGAAATAATTGGAAAATCTGGAAAAAAACAATTAAAAATAGCGGAGACCGAAAAATTTTTTCACCTCACATATTTTTTCAATGGAATAACTGATGAAGTGTTTGATAACGAATTTAGAGTTTTATTGCCAAGTAAGAAATTATCAAGTGCCGACAAAGACCCTACTATGAGAGCAAAAGAAATTGCCGACCGACTCATTACTGCCATAAATGAGAAGGCTTATGAATTAATTGTCGTTAATTTTGCCAATGCTGATATTATCGCTCATACAGGAAACTATGATGCAACCGTTAAGGCAGTTGAGGAAGTGGATGGGCAATTAGCAAGAATTTATGAAGCCGCCCAAAAAGTGGGGACAACAATTGCTATCACTTCCGACCATGGAAATGCCGAGCAGGTTTTTGACCCTCATTCAGGAGAAAAAGAAACAGAGCATAATGCTAATCCTGTTCCATTTTATTTAGTTGATGATGATTATAAGAGGAGAGTTGAGAAAAATGATAGGGAATTGGCAAATGATTTTAATCAAACAAGAGGAATACTTGGCGATGTTGCTCCTACGATTTTAAATATAATGGATGTTCCTATCCCCGAAGAAATGACCGGCAAAAATCTAATCCCATATATCACTTAATTTTTATTGAAAAATTACTTCACTAATCTTATCTTAATCTTATAATCGCCGATGTTGTGTTCTTTGATATTATCATCTAATTTCTTTTTTGATATATCAGAACAAAGACAGGAATTTCTTATTTCTTTCTCATTATCCCCTATCACTTTTTCCAACTCATCACTTTCAGTATCATATTCTAAAATAATATCCTTATCATCTATTGATAAGTTATTATTTTTTCTCTCCTGATTTATTTTTCTTACCAACTCTCTCAATAATCCCTCTGAAATTAATTCAGTAGTTAATTCAGTAGTTAAATGCTCCTTGTCGCCAAAAACAATTTCTTTAATATTTAATTCTTGTTTTGCCAAATCCTCAAATATTCCGTTTGGAAAATCATCTTTTTTTAATTCCAATTTTGACAATGGTTGTTTCACTGCAATACCATTTTCATTTCTTAATCTTAATCCAATCTCAACTGCCTCTTGAGTCGCCTTCATCTTATCTAAAATATCCCTCGCCTCACTATCATATTCACCCTTCATTTCTTCACGAGATGGCCATTCCTCTAAATGGACAGACTCCCTTGTCTCGCTCGCCTTGGCATGGCCCTTCGGCGAAGCGAGGCCGAAGCTTTCAGCGGAGGCGGATTTCAATTCTTGATAAATTTTCTCAGCCAAAAATGGGGCAAAAGGGGCTAATAATTTTGATAATTCCAAAAGAACAAATGAGAATGTTTTTTTTGCAGACTCCTTATCCTTTTCATTCTCACTCTTAAATCGAGGCCTACTTAGACGAAGCCACCATGTAGAAAAATCGTTAGCGAAATCAATAAATTGTCTCGCCGCAAAAGATAAGTTATATTGCTCCAATCCATTTGAAACATTTCCTCCTAATTCAACCAACTTATAATAAATCCATTTATCTAATATATTATCACTCTCAAACTCTCTCTCATTATTAAATTCCCCTTCTTTTGAAGGGGTGGCATCTCGCCCTTGACGAGATGACGGGGTAGTTCTGTATTGCCTATAAAAATTCAAAACATTACCCAAAAGCATAACCACTTTTTGATAAATCTCTCTCACTCCATCATCAGAAAAATTAAGATTTTCGGCGGCTACTACTGGAGAAGAGAGCAAATATAACCGAACAGCATCAGCTCCATATTTTTCCATAATAATATCGGGAGCGGTATAATTTTGGAGTTTTTTTGCCATTTTTTTACCATCTTCTGCCAAAACCATTCCATTGACGATAGCATTTTCAAAAGCCGGCTTATCCATCAAGGCAGTCGCCAAAATATGAAGATAATAAAACCATGCCCTTGTTTGATCGGTTGCCTCAGCAACAAAATGAGACAAAGACAACATCTTATCATTCTCTAATTTTTCTTTATTCTCAAAAGGATAATGAGATTGAGCATAAGGCATTGCCCCTGAATCAAACCAACAATCCAAAACATCAGGAATTCTTTTCATTTTTTTACCACATTTCGGACAATCAATTTCAATTTTATCAACGATGTGCTTATGAATATCTGTTATTTTTTGACCGCTTTCTTTTTCTAATTCAACAACCGATCCGAAAACTTTTATTCCTCCACACTCACATTTCCAAACCGGCATTGCTGAAGCCCAAAATCTTTGTCGAGATATTGCCCAATCTCTTGCCCCCTCAAGCCATTTTCCAAACCTACCCTCTTTGATATGTGGCGGAAACCAATTTATTTTTTTGGCTAATTCTATTGCTCTTTCCCTAAGTGATTTTTCTTGTCCCTCTGCTTTTGATTCTACTCGGACAAACCAAGATGTTGTCGCAAAATTTATCAAGGGAGTATCACACCTCCAACAATGGGGATAGCTATGTGGATATTTTTCAGATGAAAACAGCAAATCTTTGTCTTTTAAATATTCAATTATTTTTTCATCAGTAGATTGCACATCGTCTATCGGCTTTACTGATAAACCAGCAAAATCTTTTACTTCTGGTAAAAATTTTCCATCCTCCCCAACATTTTGAATAAATGGAAGATTTTCTTTCTTTCCTAAATTCAAATCGTCTTCGCCAAAAGCGGGTGCGATATGAACAACCCCTGTCCCCTCTTCTGTGGAAACAAAATCCGCCGAAACAATTTTATATATATTTTGCCAATTATCCCCGCCTTCGCGGGCAGTATGTCCGCCTATGGCGGAGGTGACAGAAGGGGAATAATAATCAAATAATGGCTGGTATTTTAATCCAATTAATTCCCTGCCCTTAATTTTTTTCAAATTATAGTTAATATCTATTTCGTTATCATCTTTTGGTCCGCCTACCACACTGACATTATTCATTTCATCAGAGATATTATCATCAATAATAATATGCATTTCTTTCGCTAAATTTTCAGACAAAATATATGACTCTCCTTCTTTGAAATTAAAATTTGTTTTATTTGTATTCAATTTATTTATCCTTACCAAAACATAATCTATATCATCGCCTACGGCTAAGGCGACATTTGCTGGGAGTGTCCATGGAGTAGTCGTCCAAGCCAAAACAAATGTATTATCTGGCACATCCTCGCCCCCTATCTTTTGCCCGGACTCTAATTTGAATTTTGCTATTGCTGAAATATCATTCACATCTCTATATCCTTCGCTCACTTCTTGCTGAGAAAGAGTTGTCTCGCACCTCGGACAAATATGCATTGATTTATGTCCCTCATATATCAATCCCTTTTTCCATAATTCCTTGAATGCCCACCAAACTGATTCCATATAATTAAGGTCCATTGTCTTATAAGCATCATCCATATCCGCCCATCTTCCTAATCTAGAAATTGTCTTTTTCCATTCTTCGGCAAATGCCAAAACTTTTGATTCGCAAGACTTATTAAATTTCTCAACTCCCATTTTTTCAATATCTTTTTTAGACTTAAAGCCACATTCTTTTTCAACAATGTTTTCAATTGGCAGGCCGTGGCAATCCCAGCCCCACTTTCTTTCTACTCTATAACCACTCATCGCCTTATATCTCGGAATTACATCTTTTATTACACTAGGAACAAAATGTCCATAATGAGGGGTGCCTGTGGCGAATGGGGGGCCATCATAAAATACAAAGTCGCCATTCGGTGATGGCTTATCTAAAGATTTTTGAAAAATATCATTCTTTTCCCAAAAATCCAATATTTCCTTTTCCTGCTCATTTATATTTGACATATTTCTTAATAACATCCTAATCTTACAATAAAAAAATGGCTCCGACAAATGAAAGGAGCCATCTTTTCTCTCAAAAAGACAGCAATTATCTAATAATGATTATATTATTTTTCGCCACTCTTATTTCCATAATATTATCTTAATGTTAGCATGGAATAAAAAATAATCAATAAGTCTTGATGACAACCCCCCGCCCCTCGGGGCGGGGGGTTGTCATAACTCGCTCAAATAAAAAACAAACAACACCAGTCCCGCCCCCCGCCAAAGGCGGATAGCATACTTCGGGGCGGGGAGGTTGTCATAATAACTCACTCAAATAAAAAATAAGCAACAATAAAATTATCTCGCCACATCCTTATTCCTCGCCATTATTCTCCTCATCATTATTTAATATTGGGCGATTAGGGACAATCAGCGATGCTATGATATAGGCAATAAAGCCGGGGACAAATCCAGTAATGAATAGAATAAATATGAAAATGACCCTCAATAAAATTGGATCTACATCATAATATTCACCCAAGCCGCCTAATAGACCAGTAAAGACTCTATTAACCCTACTTTTATATAATCTTTTCATATTTATATTATAATACCCCTCTTTTCAAAAAACAAATAAGATAAAAATTATTTTAAGAACCCTAAATTATTATTACCTCATAAAATAATCGTGCTCCCGGGAGGATTCGAACCCCCAACGACGGTTCCGAAGACCGGCGTGATATCCATTTCACCACAGGAGCATATTATTATTAGTCTATTCCAATTCCCCCTCAAAATCAAATACTGGGACAAAAAAAATACCCGCCAAGCGGGTATTTTAGAAATCAAGATTTACTACGGTGTCTCAGTTGGCTCAGGGGTTTCAGTTGGTTCGGGGGTTTCAGTAGATTCAGGAGTCTCTGTTGGCTCAGGAGTCTCAGTTGGCTCCGGAGATTCTTCTTGACCACTAAGAGCCAGTTTCAAATCATCCCTTGCTTGCTCTAATTCTTCCTTGAAAGAATCCAATGCCTCTTTAAAGAGAGCCCTTCTTGCCTCAACCAATGGTCTAACATCTTTCTCAATCTCACCCATTGATTGCCTTGCTAATTGAAATTGCTCCTTTAATTGTCTCGTCTCTTCCAAAAGATTTTTCCAAATCAATTCCGAATCAGCCCCCTCTTCCTCGCAAGCAGTTTTTGCATTCTCTATTGAAGATTGAACTTGCTGGCGATAATTCAAGGCAACCATTTCCATTTCTTGTTGCCTATTTTGTATCATCTCTTCTAATGCTTGGCGAAATTCATCTTTGGCTAATTCAACTTTCTGACTTCGCGATTGAATTGCTTGATCAACTGCTTGTTGAAATTCTAAAATCGCTAATCTTTGCTCATTGTCTTGGGCTAACTCAAGCATTTTTTCAAAATGCTCATTCTTTTTGATATTCCTCTCTTCATTTTTCTCACTTCTCCTCAATTCATTTTCAGACTTCTTATTGGCTATTCCCATTTTTCTTTCTTGCTTCTTTTGTCCAAATTCTTCCCACCTCTCATTTATTCTATTTCTATTTTGAATTAGCAAATCAATTCTATTACAAAAATCTTTACCACCTCTTTTGGTGGATTTTCTTAATCCTTGATTTGATTCATCATCGTTCATACCATTCTCCCCATTGCCATCACCATTTCCATTCATGCCATTATCATCACCATTTCCATTATCACTCCCATCGCCATTACCATCACCATTTCCATTTCCATTATCACTCCCATCGCCATTTCCATTATTTGACATACCGGGACCAAAGCCCTTACCATCTTGTTTAGCAAGAGAAATAACAGGCAATAACAACCCAGCAACTAAAACAAAAACGAAAATACTTTTTATTAATTCCTTATAATTCATATTCGTTTAAAACTTCGCCAAATTCATCAATTGACAACAATTCATCTTCAAGAAGGTCTAATCCTAAATCTTCGCCTTCAATATTTACTACCTCATTTTCTGCCATTATCAAAAGAGCATCAACGGCTGTATCAACATCACCGGTTGCCTCTGGAACTTCTGATTCCTTTGCAAACCTTGGGTAGATGTCAATCTGACCAATGACCAAAATGGCAACAACGGCAATAATTATGATTGCTAATGCGAAAACACTCCAATTTTTCATAAGATTATTTTTGGCTTTATTAATAATTCTACGACCTTTATCCTGTGGCATTTTTAAAACACCCGAGATTATTTAACTACATTAAAATTATACCACAAAAAAATAATCGCTTTTGAAGCAAAAGTGGATAATCTCAACTTTGACACAAAGGGCGAAAATAAGTAGAATTAAGACAATAACAACTTTAGATTATGGAGGATTAGCAGAATCTTCATTATCAAATTGCACAATCTAAAGGAGTAGATAATTAATCATGGTGGCTGTAGCTCAATTGGTAGAGCGTCGCTCTGTGGCAGCGAAGGTTGCGGGATCGAAGCCCGTCAGCCACCCCACCGTGAATGAATGGAGGCAATCGCCTCTGTTTTTTCTTTATTCATCAATGCTTCTCCCAGTTCTAACCTTTGATATTCTTCCTCTGCCAATCTAATATCTAATTTTCTTAAATATTTTCTCTCCCTTCCTTTTTTCATCAGAAAGGAAGGGTATTGATTGGGACGGGAATGTCAAGGAAAAAATTTACAAAAAAAGACACTTCCTTCAGTTTTGTAGCCGAGGAGGTGTCTTTATTTACTTCTTACTTCAATCTTCTTTTTCAATCAATTTCATCAGCAATGAATAGTTATTCCACAATTCATTTGCCCTCATAATCCTTCTGGAAATATCAACTTTGATTCTGAAAAACTGAACCAAACAACAGTGATATGAAGGATCTTTTTGTAATCCTTCTTCTTGTTCTTCTTCATAGACAATCTCAGGATCTCCAACAAGGCAATATGCATTGGCATTAACAGGAGCAAGAGTTTTTACTTCCCTCACTCCATATTTGAAAAATCCGTGGTAACCACCGATTGTAGTTCTGAATTCAACAGGCCCACCAATGTTTTCTAATTCAGCAACCAGGAACTCGGGTTCATAGGTATCCATCTTTTCGCCAATTTTAGGATATTGAACAAACCACTCATCTCCAATATTCATAATAGGACCAAATCTGATTTCTGAAGAACTGGTAGATGAAAATTTGGTTGGCTTTGTAAGCAATTGCCAATTCCGATGAATCAAACCACTTACATCTTCAACCCCTTGATGAATATCAGTAATCGAACCCTCCGAACCAATAGCCAACAGACGAATCCCGTTCCACCATTCATGACAACCAACATCACAAATTAAACCTGGCACACTACTTCTTTCATGGTAAACATTAGCTAATGCCCCAATAGAAAGTAAGTGAGCTAAAGGCAAATCTCCTTCCTTCATATCCCGATAAAGATAACCGCAATTATCAGCATCTCCCATTTTCAAAATATAAGGATTTAGAATTGTGCCGTGATTATTTTCCGTATGATATTTAGTGGCAAATTCGCCATGTAACTTAATATAGTCTCTGGCTCTTGAACCAAAACGAGCAAGTAGAAGTTCTTCGTTCAGAGCATCCCTCTCTCTTAGGTTTTGAATAAAGGGATAATCATATTTTCCTACTTTCACCACTTCTTCAAAATCAACGATAGTCACCGGTCCATAGAAGCCATTTTCGAGTTCACGGAATTCTTCAATTGAAATCCTACCACCTCGGTTACTCCTTGTTTTGTCCTTGAATTCATGGCTATAAGCCTTGAGAATACCATCAATGGTTGCCATTGGCCCAATGCCATGAGCGACAATCAATATTCTCTTACCTTCCTTGCTTAAACCAAAGTATTCGGCCGAGAGAGTAGTAAAATATCTTGTCCAAGGAATTGACCAAGGATCGGTATGAAGCCTTGCCTCGACTACATCCGGCAAAGTTCCGATTCTTCCAGTTTTGCCAATAAATTGACTTGCTTGTTTCCATGCAGGAACGAATCCGTCCTGATGATGGAAGCCCATACTTAAAATCTTTTTTGTTTCTTTCATTCTCTTTCTCCTTTCAAGAGTTTTTGAGTTTTTAAGGTTCTTCCCGCTTAGGCGGAAATCCTCGTAATATTAACATAGTTTTTAATTAAAGTCAAGTGTATTACTACCAACTCCTCACAAA
Source organism: Minisyncoccia bacterium (assembly GCA_041550235.1). GTDB lineage: Bacteria > Patescibacteriota > Minisyncoccia > UBA6257 > JAAZHW01 > JBFEPE01. The sequence goes on along the minus strand of JBFEPE010000016.1, from coordinate 7,589 downwards.
CTTAAATCTGTTTATCAAAATCTCATCAAAAGATCCACCGAGGGACGGGCTAAGAAGGGTTCTGATTTTGTCGCATAGGCGACCCCCAAATTTGAGTTTTAGAAAAAACAAAAAGTATTTAAATTATTGAGGTTGTCATTTCGTATGAAGTTATTGTTATTATTTATCCCATAATTTTATCAAAACTAAGTTTTTCTAACTCTCTCTTTATTGCATCGCTGTCTAATTCTTCAGTATATTGAATAGTAGTAAAATCTTTTATTTTTTCTTGCTTGGCTAAATCCCAATTATTTAAAATATTTTGCTTAATAATTGGTTGGCGAATTTCTTTTATTCTCATCAAATCTAAAACCTCATCTAAATCAACACCTATTTTCTTCAATATCATAGTGAAGTCATAAAAATCTCTATATCTTACTCTATCATTCATAGCTCTAATTTTCTCAGCTGTAATTTCTCTTATTAAAAATTAGTTTATTCTTCAAAGAGGAATCAAAAATTATCTTTGAAGTTAGGGCTAGAAAATAATCCTTCTCAGCAATGGCTAGTGGATATTTTAATTTTTTGTTCAATAAAATTAGATTTTCTCTATTTAATAATTCTATCATCATAATATATTCGCCATTTGGTATTAAATTTTTTTGATTCTTTGGTAAATCTTGAGAACCCCTTTTTCTGTTTTGATTTTTCAAATAATTTACTTGTATCAATATTTACTTGGTCCAAAAGAAATCCTATTTTTCTCTGAATAGAAATTCCATATCTTAGGGCATATTCCTGCAACTTATTAAAATCTATATCTCTCTTATGCTCTTTTATTTTTTCAAATACCAAACTAACCGAATAAAAACTTTTATCCAAATATAGATAATCAATAAGAGCTTTTTCTTTGGTGGCTATATTTACTAATTTGTTATTTTGTCTAATCTGAATAAATCCAAAATAATATTTTGATTTAACTTTAACAAATCTAATATTATATTTTTCAAACTTATACTTTTTGCTGAATTTATTATTTACGGCTATTACACTTGTAGAATGCTGATCAAACATTTGATAATAATTTAAGGCCTTATCCAGTGAAATATACGAGTCTTTATTTAGGGATTGAGCAATTATCAATAACGAAACATCACTAATTGACCTTGAGGTTAGGTTTTCAATTATTAGATATAGCCCTCTTTTGATTCGCAAAAACCAACCCGCCCTATAAAGAGTTTGTATTCTGTTATGAGCAGAAGCCTTGCTGTAGTTGTTCGTAAATACCGACATTAAATCATCGGTTGAAACTATTCGCCCATATTTTAATATAATCTGCTCTATAATATTAGCATCTTTTTTGCTTAAAATTGTAGTGTTCATGATTAGTTATTAACTATAAATAGTTTATATATGCAATCATTATATACTACATGGGGGAAAAATCAATCTTGTATGCCCTATCGCCACCCTCACAAACTTAAATCTGTTTATCAAAATCTCATCAAAAGATCCACCGAGGGACGGGCTAAGAAGGGTTCTGATTTTGTCGCATAGGCGACCCCACCGTGAATGAATGGAGGCAATCGCCTCTGTTTTTTCTTTATTCATCAGTGCTTTCTCTATTTCCAACACTTATAAAATGCTTATTCATATATTTTATAATTTTCATTTTTTGCTTCTATTATCTTCTATTATTATGCCACCTTGTTTTTTTTATAATATTTTCTATTATATAGAGCATAATATCTTAATTTGTCTTGATTAAGATTAGTCAAAATGGCTCCTTCGTCTAGTGGTTAGGACATCAGGTTTTCATCCTGGAAACAGGGGTTCGATTCCCCTAGGAGCTGCCATGAAAAGTGGCTTCGCCACTTTGTGGCAAGCCACTTTGAGTAAATCCCGTTGTTGAGAATCTAGTTATATCTTCCCCCTATTTAATAATTCTTGATAAAATTTATCTATCAAAACATCGTGGAGTTCGTCCAAGATATATGGGTCTAATTGATTGGCTAATTGAACTGCATCAGGAATTGAATCTGCTAATGCGATGCCCACCAAAACATCAATTTGTTTTTGCCTACTTAAATTTCTCAAATCCTTGGCGGTCATTTTGCCAGCAGGAGAAATTGGAGCGACTTGATGTGGGGAAACGGGCTTTTCCACTTTCTTTTCTTCAATAATAAATTGTGGGGCTTCTTGAATCCTTTCGGCGACAATTTCTTTGACCGCCTCTCTGCCTTCGGGCATTCTTTCTTTACCCAATGCCAATTTCTTCTCCTCCAATTTTTTTTCCAAAATTTGAATTTCGCTTTCTAAATTTTGGCTTTCAAAATTTGTTTCTTGCATATTTTTCATTATATCTATTATAGCAAAAGAATCAATGTTTTATTAAAAAAACAAAGGGCGGGAATTTCTCCCCGCCTATTTTATTTTTTCCTCTTATTATTTTTTTCGTTTTTTGACCCATTTTTATTTTTATTATGTTCCTTTATATCTTTTATTTGAGCAGTAATATTATGGGCAATCAATATTATCACTACTATATACAAAATTATCATAATTACTATTGATAATTCCATTTATCACCTCCAATTTATTTTTAACATATCCAATATAATTAAAGATATTTATATATATTTGTCAAATATATGTATTATTAAAATTAAGGATAATAAAAAGAAGAGGCGGGGGTGGGGAATCGTGCAATTCATACATCATATTGATTATATTTTTAAAAAGAATTAAAATATTATTTGTCGATGGCTAACAAGTATAAAAATTATAATTTTTTAAAAAAATAAAATAAATTAAAATTTAAATAAAATATTATGGATATATATAAACCAAAATTTAAGATTTGTGTTTCAGGGGCCGCCGAAACAGGGCACTGCTCATCCACTGCTTTTGAAAACGCAATGGAATTAGGAAGAGAAATAGCAAGACATGATTGTATTTGTGTGACAGGGGCAACCACGGGAGTGCCTTATTGGGCAGCAAAAGGAGCAAAAGAAGAGGGCGGAATAGTTATTGGACTATCTCCAGCCGCTAGCTACAATCATCATATCAATTCTTACAAATTACCAATTGATTATCACGACTTGATAATTTACACTGGCTTTAATTATTCCGGCAGAAACCTATTATTGGTTCGCTCTTCTGATGCGACCATTACCGTTTGTGGCAGAATTGGAACACTCAATGAATTTACAATTGCCTTTGAAGATAATCAGGTAATAGGTGTTTTGGAAGGCAGTGGAGGAACAGCAGACCAAGTGAGGGGGATTGTTGAGAAGGGGCACAGGGGTCCCGGAAAAATAATTTTCAATAACAATCCTAAGGAATTAGTAGAAAAAGTAATTGAAATGATAAAGAGGGAATATGGAGAAATAGAAAATAAAAATTCTATTTACTAACTTATTTAAAATGAGTAAAAAGATAGGAACTTATATCACATCATCAGCCATTTTAGCCGGCACAATATTAGGGGTCGGCATTTTTGGATTGCCTAATGTGATATCAAGAGCAGGTTTTTTACCGGGAATCATTTTTTTAGTAATCGCCTGCCTTTTGAATATTTGGGCTCATTTAATTTACGGAGAAGCATTGATGAGGACAGACGGAGATTTGAGAGGCCCTGGATTGGCTAAAATTTATTTAGGGAAGAAGGGATTTATTGTCTCTATTGTTGAATCAGCAATAAGTTCATCAGGGGTAATGCTTGCTTACCTTATTTTAGGCAGTCAATTTACCCATAATTTTTTTCATATTCTTGGATGGCCAATAAGTTTATTATCCGCAACGATGATATTTTGGTTTTTGGGAGTTGTTGGAATGAGTTTTGGAATTAAATTTGTAGGTATTAGCGAAATTATTGGATTGGTTTTAATAACAATTTTGATTTTTGTATTTTTTGGAATAGGATTGCCGAGCATAGAAGCAAGCCAATTAACGGAAATAAATTTTTCTGAATTTTTCTTACCTTATGGAATATTGCTTTTTGCTCTATCAAGTTTTTCTGCTATTCCGGAAATTTTAAGTTATTTCAAAAAGAATAAGGTTTCATTTTTTGACATAAATTTTAAATTGCCTTTTATTATTGGAACTATAATTCCAGCGATATTATCTTTATTTTTTATATTAGGAATTTTAGGGATATTCAATGGTAGTATCATCGCGGCTAATCCAGTGCCTGATTTATTAGCCATCAATCCAACTCTTGGATTATTTACCAGCATATTGGGAATAGTTCTTATTATCACATCATTTTTCATAAATGGGCTAAATATTAAAAATACTATAATTTTTGATTTTAAGGCTTCAAAAATTTTTGGTTGGTCTTTTGCTATTTTCTTGCCTCTTATTCTTTATCTTTTGGGGATAAGCGATTTCATAGCGGTTATTGGTTTTTTGGGTGCAGTGATGCTCGGAATAAAGATAATTCTTTTGGTAATGATTCATCATCAAAGCCAAAAATTCGGCAAGTCAAAGCCAGGTTTTTCCATCAGACTTCCTCTATGGCTTAAAGTTGTCCTCACAGCCGTCCTATTAGCCGGAATCATTACGGAAATTATATATATATTTTAAGATGCTGTTTCAAAAATAATAAACAAAAAAGAGGCGGTGCTGGATAGCACTGCCCCTTGTTTTTTATTGAAAAAATTTAAGATGTAAGACTATGGGAGGAGGTCCCATCTCTCATTTTCCACAATCTCAATAAAGGATTCGCCTCCTTCTCCAAAATTTTCAGGGTCTAATTCCATTGCCCTTCTTGCAGATAAAATCGCCATCTCCTTATTTCTCAACTTCGCATATCCACTAGCAATCTTAGCCCAATATTCCGCCCTATTCTTATCATAATTCAAATATGTTTCTAAATACTCAACAGCTCTCGCAATATTTGAACTATTTAAACTCATATGTGTTTCCGCCCCAAACTCAGCCATTCTTGATAGAGTATAATCATCCCCCGCCCTACCCTTATATTTATCATAAGCATTATCAATGAGCGACAAGAAAGCCACAACATCTTCGGGTCTAATAGATTTCATCAAAACAGGAAATGTAGTCGCACCCCTTGTATCGGATATCGCATACCCATTTATTATCGATTCAAATAATTTATCAATTCCAGAATCAACCTCACCCCTACCAATCATAAGAAGTCCTTTTAGCCAAATAGGTCTTCCAAATTTTGGAGTTATTTCTAAGACCTCATCTATCAATCTTTCAGATTCCTCAAACTCTTCAGTGAAGAAAAGACTTTCTGCTAATGTAGAATAGAAGTCTGTTCTCAATGGCCATTTTTCTTTCAATCGCCCAAACCAATAATCCATTTGGGATAGATAATACTGCTTATCTTCTTCGCTTATTCCATCAAGCCAACTCAATTGAGCAAATGTAGTCGCTGGATAAACAAAAAAGTCAATCATTTCTTCTTCCTCTATTGCTTTTTCCATCTCATCCGCTATGGCTATCGAGTAATTTCTCAAGGATTGCCCCTTCAAATCAACATTATTTCTTTGGATATAAATAATAAAGTTTAGAAAATGATCGCCCTTCATTTTTCTTACCTCTGAATTTAAAAATGTATTTTGCCCAAGGGCTTGCTGATGATAAGAAAATATTTTATCAATTTCTAATGGATTTTCGCTAGCTGCCCTAAATGTGAGCCAAGCCGCTTTATATGGTTTGTAATTTACTGAATAGAATATTAACGAGCCGAGAATTATTGATATTGCACTAAATATTATTATGGTATTTTGATTGTTATAAATTTTTACACTCTTTTTTTGATTGTCGCCCTCCTTTACCCCACCTTTAATTCCCAATATAGAAATCCATGCTATTAAGAAAAAGAATATCACTGAATTTCCCGGTGTTTCAAAAACAAAGAATATATGGGCTATATATGAAATAAACAAAGAGATAATCATCATCCAACTCGCCTTTTCTAAATTATTATCCAAACTTCTTATTTTTTTTGATATAACCCAAAAGATGGCGAAAAATAATATTAAATAACTAAATAATCCCAATACTCCATTCATCACCAACACATCTATAAATTTATTGTGAGAGCGGTCAAACCGATCAGCCATTACCTTGTAATTATCAGGGGTGTAATTTGAATCAAAAACGGAGAAGAACATATCTTGACCTACTCCCAAAACTGGTCTTTGTTGAAACCAATCTAATCCCCACTGCCAAGTCACTAATCTTTTTCTTGTGTTGCCATCATCTAATGATATTCTTGCCAGTCTTGATAGCACAGGGGTATTTTTTACAAACTCATTTTGGGCAATTTGTTTTTGGAATATTAAGAATAGCGAGCCGGAGCCGATAATTATTATCAATATAATCCCTGATATTATTTTTGCTTTTTTTGGAAAGACAAAAAGGGAAATAACCATAAAGGTAAATATTGCCAATATTAATCCAACCCAAGATCCTCTTGTTTGGGTCCAAATTAATCCGATGAAGTTTCCTAAAAGAAAAATCGCTGTGAGTATGTTGGTTGGTGTTATTTTTTTGCCTTTTGCCCAGTTTTGTAAAAGATACCACCCACCTAAAAATAGATGGACTAATAAATATCCTGATAAGAATGCTGGGTTTCCAAATGAGCCGGGTGGTCTATCAAAATTTTCGTTTGGGGGAGTAAAAGCGATTCCTAATTTTTGAAGGGCGGGATAAATTGCAGCAAAAAAACTCACTGCCAATGAGAAAAATATTAATTTTTTAAATATTTCTGGCTTATTTTTTAATACTGAATGAGTTGCTATCAGCAATATAAAGAAATGGAATAGGGCTAAAAACCCCTCCATTCTTTCTCCATTTCCCCAAAAACTTCTATAAAAATCTAATCCAAAAACCGAACTTAAAAAAATTATTAAGACAAATATTGTTGTTGCTCCTATTAGAAAATTTATTTTTGGCTTATATTTTTTCCAGTCTATTGATAAGAGAATAATCCAAATTATTGCAATTATTAAGGCGATGGTTTGGAATGGAATCATTTTCCCGATAATGTATGGACGGAGAATGTTTTTTATATATACTATTGGGATTAAGAGGGCTGCTCCAACTCCGACTACAAATAATTTGAATAATTTTTCTTCTAATTTTTGAATATTAAACATATTTTTCTTCGCCCGCCGTAGTCTTGACGAAGGCGGGGATAATAGAGGTAAAAGCATCGCCCTCCCTCCCCCGCCTCGCGGGGGAGGGAGGTGTTAAATAACTTTATTTCATTATATTATATTTTGTATTATGGTATTGACATTTAAATAACTTTATGATAGTATGTATTTAGGAATTAAGAGCAAATTTGCTCAAAAAATAAAATTAGGAGGAACATTATGGCTGACAAGTTCAAAATTATTGGGATTGTTTCTTTGGTTGTCGTGATTGTTTTCGGGCTCCTGTTTTACAACTATGGAACAAAGAGAGATATTGATGTTGTAATCAACGATGGATGTATTTCAAAATAGCAGTTCATGAGTCAATACGATCCCCAATTTAAGAATAGTAATAAATATTTAATTTGTTGCCATTCTCAAGTTGATGATATTTGATACTGCTCGGAATATATATGAGTAGTTTTCCCTTCT
>JBFEPE010000015.1:0-17764 GCA_041550235.1 Minisyncoccia bacterium | reverse complement strand
TATTTATTATAATAATATTAATAATTATAGTTTTGGCTTTGGCTTATATAGGTTTTATTATTGGCAATAATGGTTATAAATATATAGATAAGGATTATAATGATAATGCGAATGGAAGCGATGGATTAAATCAAGAAAATGATGGTCGCAATATTAGATTTTTAAATATAAACGAAGATGATATTATTGCCTCGCCTCTATTGATAAAGGGCGAAGCAAAAGGCAACTGGTTTTTTGAAGGCGATTTTCCAATCATCTTAACTGATTGGGATGGCAGGATTATTGCAGAAAGTTTTGCAACAGCCGATGGAGATTGGATGGTCGGAGAGGAATTCGTCCCATTTGAGGGAACTTTAGAATTCGTTCCTCCAATAGGAGAAGAGGACTTTATGAAGAGAGGATATTTAATTTTGCAAAAGGACAATCCATCGGATATTGTGGAATTAGACGAGGCGGTGGAAATAAGAATTAGATTTGAGTAATTATCAAAAATATGGAGCAAGAAAAAATAAAAAAAATAGCATTTTTTGCAGTAGGGGGATTAGTCCTTATATTGGTTTTAGTTGTATTGGGAATTTTGCCTGGATTGAAGGGAGATGATGGAGGCGGCGCTCCCACAATAGAAGCAACCTTAAATTTTTGGGGGATTGAAGACGAATCTTATTTTAGAGCAGGGATTGAAAGTTTCACATCAGAAAACCCAAGCATAAGGGTTTCTTATAAGAGGATAGATGAAAAAAATTATGAGTCAGAGGTTATTGATGCCATTGCTAGCGGGAGAGGTCCTGATATTTTGATGATAAATAATAGTTGGGTAAGAAAGCATTGGGAGAAACTATATCCCCTAAGTTTTGGATTTACCACAAGAGATATAAGAGATATATATGTTGATGTTGTGGCAGATGATTTTATTTTCAATAATCAAATATGGGCAGTTCCATTATGGGTAGATACATTAGCATTATATTATAATAAGGACTTCTTTAATTCAGAGGGACTTGCTTCGCCACCAAAAACATGGGAGGAATTTTCAGAATTTTCCAAAAGATTGACGATAAAAACTCCTGTTGGGCAGATAACAAGAGCTGGTGCTTCTTTTGGAACAGCAGATAATATTGGAAACTCATCAGATGTGCTTTCTGCCTTAATGATGCAATCTGGATTGAAAATAATGAGCGAGGGCGGAAGTTCGGATATTGGCAGTGAAGGAGGAAGAAGTTCTTTGAATTTTTATACAAGTTTTGCTAATCCAGTGAGTAGTAATTATTCTTGGAATGAAAATATGCCCGATAGTTTAGAGGCATTTTCACAGGGGAAGACGGCGATGATTATTGATTATTCTAAAAATAAAGAAGTGATTGATGATTTAAATCAATATCTAAATTATGGGATAGCCCCCCTTCCTCAAATATCATCAGAAAGAGGTTCAATATCTGTTAATTATTCTGATTATTGGGGATTGTCTGTTTCTCCTGTTTCGGAGGAGAGGGCATTGGCATCATGGGATTTTATTTTAAATTTTATGGGAGATGAGCAAATAAAGGGGTACTTAGAAAAATCAAATCATCCTCCGGCTGAAAGGAATATTATTGAGCAAGTGAAGAATGATGAGGTTATAGGGATTTTTGCCTTGCAATCTCTTACGGCGAGAACATGGCCTAATCCGGATTCGGAAAAGACAAGAAAAATTTTTAAAGATATGATAAAATCAGTAGTGTCGGGTCGATTTGGTGTGAGTCAGGCAACTAATCAGGCAAATACAGAAATGAATTCGTTAGTTAGATAATTAAGGGTAGATGATTTATGGATAATTATATTTCCAAAATTAAAAAAATTATTTTTTTGATAATAGCAGTGCTTATCGCCCTACCCCTATTTTCTTATGCTGTTAGTTTAGAATGCAATCCGCCTACTACTGGGCTAATGGCAGGAGTGGGCAGTGCTTGTTATTGCACGGGTGATTGTCAGATTGGAGATATTTTTCTTGTTGGAATGAATGTCTTTAATTTTTTCAAAAATAGTATTGTATTTCCAATAGTTGTGCTGATGATAATATATGGAGGAGTGATGATGATTTTTTCAGGGGGAAATACGACAAGGGCTCAAAATGGTAGAAAAGTCTTAACAACTGCACTTGTTGGATTTGCCATTGTTGTCGGAGTTGGCTTGATATTGAGTATTGTTTTGATGATTCTCACAGGAAATCAAGAGAATTGGGTGGAATTTATGTTTAAATCTTTATTTGGAGGAAATCCCTTCATACCCTTTTGATAAACATGAAACACTTTAAATTTTGATGAGATATGAAACACTTTATATTTTGATGAGATAATTTCGCCATTCCCCCCTCGCTTCGCGAGGGGGGAATGGGAAGCATTATTAATCTCAAAAAATAACATGAAGCACTTTAAATTAAATAAAAAAAATTATATAATAATATCAGCTGTTCTATTATTAGGACTATTTGCCTTTAGCACAAAGGCCGCTTTGATAAATCCATTAGGGGTAGGTACATTCGGCGAGTTCATAGATAGAGTTATAGGATGGGCGGCAGGCATTGCAGTGCCTTTGGCAATATTGATGACAATATTTGCGGCTCTTATGTTTATGACAGCTGGCGGAAGCCCGGAAAGAGTAAAGAAGGGAGTCAATGCCTTGACTTGGGCGGTGATTGGATTAGGGGTTGTTATATTTGCAAATCCATTATTAGGAATAGTGGAGAGTCAAGTGGGGGCAGGAGATGATATAGAGTCTGTATTAGGCAGTATAATCAATTATCTGCAATTAATAGGTGGCCCTTTGGCGATATTAATGTTTATTTGGGGAGCATTGCTTCTATCAACGGGAAATATGAATAAGATAAAGTCGGCATATTCAATATTTCTTTGGACGAGTATCGGGGTGGCAATAATATTAGTTGCCTCTGGTATTAGCGGAATTGTTTCTTACTTTATTTATGGATAATTATGAATAAAAAAATAAAAAAATTCTTTAATATTTTGTTTTTGCTAATAGCAATTATTATGATTGGCTCAAGTTTTGCTTCGGCGGCGACTATCGGAGCAAGTGATGTCCCAGCTATAATTATGAGAGTAGCCGATTTCTTAAAGACGATTGTTTTTAGTTTGGCTGTTGTCTTTGGTCTTATCGCCGCTTTTTATTACATCACTGCCAAACCGGAAAATATTAAGAAGGCTCATCAGCATTTATTATATGCCGCTGTAGCGATTGTTGTTTCAATCTTCGCTTATGGAATAGAGGCATTTATCAGCAGTTTCATTTCTCCATCTACGGGAGGATAGCCATGGATTATCCCCAAACATCACTTGATAAAATAAAAAATTTAAATTATTATGAAAAGGTCGGATAATTTGATAATAGATAAACTATTCTTATGAAAAAAATTCAAAAAATTTCTTTAATAATATTATCGCTTTGTATTCTCTTGCCTTCAATATCATTGGCTGCTAGCCCTCTTCCAACCCCTCCCACTGGCAAGCTGGAAACGGCCGAAAGTATAGGCGATTTAATTAATAAAATTGCTACATTTCTTTATGGTATTCTTTTGGCATTAGCAGTCATATTCGGTCTTATTGCTGCATTTGGATACTTAACATCTGGCGGAGATCCTGCAAAGATAGGAAAAGCATCAAAGCAACTATTGTTTGCGGCTGTTGCAATTGTTGTAGCAATTGCAGCTTGGGGATTAAGCAAATTAATTCCAAATCTTCTTGGTCTTCAATAGATAATTAAAATATCTGTTTTCGCAAAATCAACCCCTCCGCTCGCCTTTCGGCGAGCGGAGGGGTTTTTATTTAATTGATTGTAGAGTTTCGCGATGCTTAAGAAACCAAAAAACCACATAAGTGGTTTTTTGGTTGATGCCCCCACTCCTTTGAAATTTTCAAAGAAAAGCACCAAATCGGATTCTAATACCCGACAATCTTATCACAATCAATATAATAATATCAAATATTATTAAAAAGTCAATATCAATTTTGTGGATATCTTAATTAGTGGATCCAGCGGGAATTCCTCGCCAAAGGCGAGTCCGCCTTCGGCGGAGAACCTCTGTTTGTATAATGCGAGTGTTATCGTGCAACCATGCACACTGGACCCATGAATGATGAAATCATCATCCTTTATTATTATAACTCACAAAAAAATCAATGACTTGATTTTTTTATTGATGTATATTTTTTTATTAAAAATTATAGAATTAAATATAAAATTAAAAAAGAGGGGGTGGGGGGCGGGTGCAGTCTTTTTGAAAATATTAAAAAATGTATATAATTAGATTAAACGAAAAGATTGCTCGGGTGATGGAACTGGTAGACATGAGGGACTTAAAATCCCTTGATCATTAGATCGTGCGGGTTCAACTCCCGCCCCGAGCACTATGGAGCAAGGAAATTACAACCCATTTTTAATAAGTTTTGATGATGATAGCAGTGAAGATATAAGGATTTTTCAAGTAGATGAATCAAGCCCTTTTTTTGATAATGATAATAATAATTCAGATAATGGGGGAGATGATGATAATCTTGCCGAAAGCAAAGAGGAGATTGAAGTGAGGCATAATGATAGCGACGAGTCAGGTATTATTGAGAATATTGAAGAAGATAGAAAAGAGGAAAATAAAAACGAAGAAGTAGATGATATTAGTGAGAGTGGCAATAATGAAGTGGGTGAAAATAATAATAGCGATAGAGAAAGCGGAGTTGGCAATGATAGTGATAGCGAGGATAATAATTGGGAAAATAATGACCATATAGGTCCAATAAAAGAAGCAGTCTATTTGATTGAGGTTGATAGAATTCAGCCGAATTCACAGCAACCAAGAAGATATTTTCACCCAGAAGCATTAAAAGAATTATCAGAATCAATAAGAGAATTTGGAATATTGCAACCGCTTATTCTCACAAAAATTGAAAAAAGAACGGATAGCGGTGTAAATGTTGCTTATGAATTAATAGCGGGGGAGAGGAGATGGCGAGCCGCTCAATTATTAGGACTCACAAAAGTTCCGGCTATTGTGAGGGAGAGAATGGAAGAAAAACAAAAATTGGAGGCGGCCATTATTGAAAATGTTCAAAGAGAAGACTTAAATCCAATTGAAACAGCAAGAGCTTATGCAAAATTAGCTGATGAGTTTGGCTTGCCCCAAAGAGAGGTGGCAAAAAGGATTGGTATTTCTCGCGAGGCGGTTTCTAATGCGCTGCGACTTCTTCAGTTGCCAACAGAAGCACAAAAGGCATTGATGGAGCAGAAAATATCAGAGTCTCATGCAAGAATAATTTTGACTATTTCTAATCCGGAAAAGCAGAGGGGTCTTTTGGGGGAGATATTATCAAAAAAATTAACCGTTCGGGAAACGAGTATTTTAGCGAAAAGATTTATTCCTAATATTTCTCTTGATAAAAAAGAGCATAACCCTAGTGATGGCTCTATCGAGGCAAGGGCAGTCGAATCATCAATTCAAAGCAGATTGGAAGAAATATTGGGGACGAAGGTGGATGTCAAGAAGAAGGGTGAGAAGGGTAAGATAACTATTAATTTTTTCTCAGAGGATGAGTTATTAGAAATATTAAAAAAAATTGTCGGCAAGATGGATGATTAATAAATTTTGATTATCTTTTATTGCCTTCTTAATTTCTCATATTCCTCAAACATAAAATCAAAACTTCTTGTAAGTTCTTTATCATTTCTTCTTGACTTTTCCCTTGAGCATGACAACCGGGTATTGTTGGAATAGACCCAACAAATATGCCATCCTCATCTTGCTCAATATATATCGTGAAATTATTTTTTTTCATAACCATATTTTACCACAAAATATCAAAAATCAAATTTTATTTAAAGAGCGAAAAATATATCACCTCTCAATCGGCGGAATTAATGTTATCGGATAAATTCAGTGGCGATGTATCTTCGGGTGACCATTCTTTGAATGGTCTTTGTTTTCCCTAAACTATTTTTCGCCTCAATTCTTATCTCATTAACACCCATTTTCAAATAGACATTCTCTTGAAAAAATCCATCATCTCCTAAATATATTTTTTGTCCATTGATGGTAATGTGAGAATTTTTTCTTCCCCAGCCAGATACTAATATTTGCTCATCTTGAGTTATCATATTCTCTCTTGGATTTTGAATGTCTAATTTTGGTGGCCATAATAATATTTTTGCTTGATTTCCTAAGAAAATAATTATGGCAATGGAAATTAATATTGCAGGAATAATTTTTAAATATTTATTTTTTTTGGGTATTTTCTTTTGATTTTCTTTTGGGGCGGGAAGACGTTTTTTTCCTACGATATATTGTTTAAGAAACTCATTCCATATTCCATCAAAATCAACATCAAAAAAGTCGGATAGTTTTATTAAATATCCTCGGATAAATACTTTCGCTGGCATTTTTGAGAAATCTCCTTCCTCTAAGTAAGTGATTTGAGAAGCGGGAATATTTAATTCCTTTGATAATTTTTCTATTGATATTTCTTTTTCCTCACGAAGTGATTTTAATATTTCTGATAGCATATTATTTTTTTGATTTATTAGATGATAAGCATGGTTGCCCTTTTGACGATATATTCCCCTCTAATAGAGGGGTGGCTCGCCTCAGGCGAGACGGGGTGTTTTTTCTTTTCCTAAGAATATAATTCGCTGTGAGTATTTATTGAAACAAACAAATATCTATCTTTTGATAAAATTCCATATATAGCCCTTAAATCTCCAGTAATATTTATACTTCTATACCCATTATACTTTCCCCTCAATGGATGATTATTTAGAATAACATCAAAAGGATTTTTCATAAAGATATCTATTCTTTCCTTGAATTTGCCCCTCTCTTTTTTGCTGAGTTTTTTATATTCTTTCTCAAAATTTTTATGAAGGACTATTTTCATAAGGAATCAAGATAATTAGATAATTCATTTACAGATGAAAAATTTCTTGAGATATTTTCTTTATTCTTTATATCTTTTTCTACAACTCCCAATAATTTTTCAAGTTTAGGAGATATTTTTGATGAGGAAGAAAAATAAACAGATTTATTTCTAATAAACTGCTTGAGATAAGCATTGATGATTGTTGATAGGGGAAGACCTAAGTCCTTGGCAATTTTTTGAGCGGTTTCTTTTACCTCCTTATCGGCTTTTATGTTTATAACTGTTTTCATATTTTTATATTTAGATTAAGAGATGTTAAATAGCATCGCCAATCCCCCTCCCTCGCGAAAGCGAGGGAGGAAAATATATTTTGTTATATTTATTATAATAACCATAGTATATATTATGGTTATTATTATTTCAAGTATAGGGCGAAAATAAATAAACAGAGGGGAGTTAAGATAAGGGAGTTGAAAACACCCTTGACAAATGATTATATTTTTGGTAATATAATGAGTGGAAGAATGTTTAAAAAATAAATTTTCGGGAGGAAAAAATGAATTTAAGAAAGATTTTGATGATTCTATTAGTGGCAATTACCCTAATTATTGGGTATTTATTGTGGAGTTGGTGGCTTTTGCCCATTTTTATTGACGGATTTATCTATGTCAGAATCGGCTGGCAAATGATAATTTGGAGAAGGAAAATGGCAAATAGAATATACAGAGATGTTATTGCACGAGATGTTATTGTGAATTACAGAAAAAAATTTATCCCATATTTCAAATATGCTTTTATTTTTCCGTTCTCATTCTTTGCGATGAATTTCACGACAGAAGTTCTGAAATTAGAGAATAAGAAAGCAAAATGGCCACTAAATTTTCTCATTGGGTATAAGAAAAAAGCCCCATGGTATTATAAGGTCTTTGTAGCGATTTTTTGGTTGCCGTTGTTGATTTATGGGGCTACCATATGTATCGTTATTACAATTGTCCGGACATTATGTGCCTTAGTTTATGGTTTTTTCAAGAAAATAATTTTTCTGGTCGAAAAAATAATTTATTTTGCTAAAATACCCGATAGACACGACCCCGACCCTGATGACGATGATGATGATGGCGAGGGATAGCAATAAGGCGACGGCACCTAAAAATACGAGGAAAATCTTTATTTGGACTATTTAATAGTTCAGACAAAGAGGCTCCTCATTTTTATTTCTTTCTTAATATTATAGACTTATTGGGATGATGTGATAGTATTATAAATAAGATATGAAAATAAATATTCCTAAAAATACAAAGGATACGAAATGGACGAGGCATTCCATTGAAAAAATGAAGCAATATGGATTATCAGAGCAGAGAATAAGGAGAGTATTGAAGTCGCCTAATAGAGTAGAAGAGGGGATTGCCGAGAATACTATTGCGATGATGCAAGTTGCTAATCCGACTGCTAAAAATAAGACGGAAATATGGGTGATGATTCAGAATTTTAGTTTGAGGGATGATTCTTCGCCCTCAAGACTTGATAATTTATCAAGAAAAATAATCAGTGCTTGGAGGTATCCGGGAATTAGCCCCAAGGGAAGGGTGCCAGAAATACCAGACGAGGTTTGGGATATTTTAAGTAATAATTAGGCTAGAATATGAAGAGAAGTAATAAGAATAAAATAATTGCGGGGATTGATGAGGTGGGGAGGGGTCCATTGGCGGGCCCTCTTATGATTGGATTGGCAGTTGGAAAGTGGAATATAGAAACAGAAAGATTATTAGATGGCATAAGGGATTCAAAAAAGATATCGCCGCTAAAAAGAAATCATTGGGTGGAGAAAATAAGGAGTAGTGGATTAATTTCTATAGAAACCACTATTATTTTGCCATCAGTGGTAGATAAGAGGGGATTATCATGGTGCCTCAAGGAAGGAGTGAGAAGAGTTCTAAGTAGAGTGGATTTTGATATAGACAAGGTTTATTTAGATGGAGGATTAATTGCCCCAGAGAATTATTGCCAAGAAACTATTATCAAAGGAGATGATATAGTTCCCCTTATTTCAGTCGCTTCTATTTTTGCCAAAGTGAGAAGAGATAATTTGATGAAAAGAAAGGATGCCCTATATCCAGGGTATAATTTTTCTCAAAATAAGGGATATGGGACATCTTATCATTTTGATTCAATAGATAAGTTAGGAATCTGCCCCTGCCACAGAAAATCTTTCTTGAGGCGATATATTTAATGGAGGTATTTTTATATGTTACTCTGAATTACGAAATATCTTTTTCTATAACCTTATATATTTTTTTCCTGTCACCTCTGTCCGCCTCCGGCGGACAGGCATGACAAGAGAGGCAATTTTTCTATTTCGTAATTCAAAGTATGCTATAATATTAAAGTCGGAAAAAGCTATAAATAATATCCCCCCCCCGCTCGCCAGAGGCGGATGTGCCACCTACGGCGGGGGGGGGGATAGTGAAGTAGCATGCTATATTATTAAAAGTCGGAAAATATAATTAAAATAATATTAAAATATGGAAAATCAAAATTGTTGTGGAAATTGTTGTTGGGGTGATGGCAACCAAAGAAATTGGGTTTGCTCCGCTCTAATGATATTTCTAATAGTTGGATCATTGGTAGCAATAGTGTGGGGATGGTCGGTTCTTAAGAAAACAGGATTGCCTACTCCCGGCTCACCGATGCTATTTGTTTCAGCAGAGGGACGAGTAACCGTTGTCCCTGATTTAGTCAAAATAAATTTCTCAGTTGTTTCGCAGGGCGAGGATTATTCAGAAATCCAAAGAGATAATGATTCAAAAATGAGAGAAGCGACAGATTATTTGAAGGAAGAAGGAGTAGATGAGAAAGACATAAAGACGGTTCAATATAATTTGTCTCCCCAATATGATTATAATTGGTGTAGGCAGGCAGGCGAACCATTTGTTCCTTGCTCTCCAAGAATATCCGGTTATCAAATAACTCAACAAGTAGAAGTGAAGATTAGAGATTTGAGTAAGGCGGGAAGCATTGCGGCTAATTTGCCTGAAAAAGGAGTTAATCAAATAAATTCACTTGTTTTTACGGTTGATGATTTGGACTTATCAAGAGCTGAGGCGAGAAATGAGGCAATTATGAAAGCGAGAGAGAAGGCAATAAGCATTGCTACAAGTTCAGGGATAAAGTTGGGTAAGGTCGTGAATTTTAGCGAGTCTGATTTAAGCCAAAGAGATGATAGAATATTTGCAATAGAATCCGCTGGACTGGGCAAGGGGGGTGGCGGAGATATTCCTCCATCACCACTTCAAGCCGGCTCACAGGATGTTGTAGTTTATGTAAATATGTCCTTTGAGATTAGATAAAAGATTGATGAAGTGAATTAAAAAACCGCCCTAAATGGGGCGGTTTTTTAAGAAAGAATTTGTCTAATCCAAAATCCAGCAATTCCGAATGATATTCCGACATTATATGATTCTTTTTGTCCGACCATTGGAATTTCTATTATCTTATCGCATCTCTTAATTGTCGCAGATGATAATCCATCAATTTCATTTCCTAAAATAATTGCGATTTTATTATCGCCTTTCTTTATTTTTAATTTTTCTAAGAGAATTGATTTTTTTGTTCCGGATTCTAATCCAAGAATTAGAAATCCATCTTTTTTTAATTCTTCCAAAAGTCGCCAGCAGGATTTTTTCTTTTCCCAAAGTATATGCTCTTCTGCTCCCAATGCAGTTTTTGATATATTTTTCTTTTGTCGTCCGTCAATTGGGGCGGGTGTAAATCCGCATAAGTAAATTTTTGAGAATCCTAATCCGTCGGCTGTCCTAAATATTGAACCGACATTATATAGACTTCTTATATTCTCTAATACTACGACCAGTTCTTTTTTTGATGATTTTTTTGAGGACAGCATATAGTGTTAATTATATTTATTTTATCTAAATTTAAAACACTGATTTTGACAAATTTGACACCACGATATAATTGTGATATTTTATTAGAGGTGCATAAAAAATTTAAAATATAATTTTTGGAGGAAAAAATGAAGAAAATAATGGAGTTTTTAAAGAGGTTAAAGGGTGAAAGAAGTTGGGGTGTATTCATATTCGCGATAATCTGTCTTGTCTTGTCAATTACTGCTCTTCTCGGCAATATAATAAACGAAAAACTTGGATTGGCATGGTCTATTAATTCATCAATATTGCTTTTATTTCTTGCTCAGTTTGCATGGTGCATTGAAAGATGGACAGAAAAAACAATGAATTTTTGGGACAATAAAGGGTTTTGGAGATGGCTCTTTGGAGTAAAATGGAGAATCGCTGAATTCAAGAGAAAGATCAAGAGCGATTGGTTCAGGCTAATTAAGCGGGTATTTGGATTGATATTTCTAATCATTTTCTATCATGGATTTGGGATTAAAGAGTCCGGTTTTGATGGCATTGCAGAGGCGGTGGTTTTATATTCCACATATGTTGTTTTACTGGGATTATTTACCACGATTTATATTGGTCGCATTATTTCGTCTTGCATTATGGGGAGCAAAAAGAAAAAGATAGATAAAGATGAAATCGCAACCGGTTTAATGATATAAGGGGTAGGGGCAGTAGTATTGCCCCGCCTATTTTTTTTAAAATCAAAAAGATAAATCAAAAATTATTTTTTAGAAAATCATCTTCTGAAATAATCTTAACTCCCAAATTTCTTGCCTTGTCAAACTTAGAGCCGGGATTTTCTCCCGCCAATAAAAAGTCAGTATTTTTTGATATTGTAGATGAAATATTCCCACCTAAATTTCTTATCTTTTCTTTTGCAATATCTCTACTCATTGTCTGCAATGTCCCTGTGATAACAATCGTCTTTTTATCTAACATTTTTTTAGTAATCGCTCCATTTTTGAAAATTATCCCAACACCATCAAATTTATGAATTAAATCAATATGATTCTTATCTTTAAACCAATTATAAATAAATGAAGCAGTCTTTGGTCCAATATCAGTTATTTTTTCCAATTCTTCCTCTGTCATCTCAGTCATTTTCTTTATCAAGTCCGATGGTTTTTTGGCAGAAGAAAATAATTCCCTCGTTAAATCAATAGCCGTCTCTTCTCCCACTTGAGGTATGCCTAATGAGAAAAGAAATCTCGGAGTAGATATTTCTTTCTTATTAGAAATAGCAGAGACAATATTTTGGGCTGACTTTTCTCCCATTCCCTCAAGAGATTCTAAATCACCAACCTCAATATTAAACAAGTCAGCAGTATCATTTATCAAATTAGCATCTAACAACTTATCTATTATTTTTGGTCCCAGTCCATCAATATTAAATCCTGATTTTGAAACAAAATGATAAAATGCTTCTTTTTGTCTAGCAAAACATTTCTTATTGGGGCATCTCAAAATCACTCCGCTTTTGTCGGACACCACTTCTGTTTGGCAGTGGGGACAATATTTTGGAGGATTAAAATTTTTTTCATCCCCTGACCTTAATTGAGGCAATGCCTGAATTATTTTAGGGATTACATCTCCCGCCCTACTCACAACGACTGAATCGCCAATTTTTATTCCTAAACGATTTATCTCATCAAAATTATGAAGAGTTGATCTTGTGATAGTTGCTCCACGAATTTTTACCGGCTCAAGAATGGCGACTGGGGTCAATGCTCCCGTTCTCCCTATTTGTAAAATAATATCTAAAACTTTTGTTACTGATTCTTCAGCTGAAAATTTGTAGGCGATGGCTGCGCGAGGGGCCTTGCCAGCCACTCCTGCTTTTTCTAAATTTTTTTCTGAATTTAAAATAACGACAATGCCATCTATCTCATAGGCGAGCTTGTCCTTATTTTTGCCCCAATATTTATGAATCTCAAAGACATCTTCCAACTTTTTTGCTGGCTTGTTGTGAGAATTTGTTTTTAATCCGAGGGATTTTAAGATTATATGCTCTTCATAATGTGTTTTTTGACCAAAATCTGTTTCTAATGAATAGGCAAATGAATCTAATTTTCTTTTGGCCGTTATTTTAGAGTCTAATTGTCTTATTGAGCCAGCAGCGACATTTCTTGGATTGGCAAATAATCTTTCGCCTTTTGCTTCCTGCTCTTTATTTATTTTTTCAAAATCTTTTCTGTTTATAAAAACCTCTCCGCGAACAATAATCTCCTCAGGAAATTTTTTTTCTAAATTTTTTGCTATTTCTAATAATCCCTCCTTTTTTAAATTGTTTATCACATCTTTTTTATCTAATATTCTTAGGGGGATAGACGATATTGTTTTTAAATTTTGAGTGACATTTTCTCCTATTTTTCCATCTCCTCTTGTTGAGCCAATCATTAAAATTCCATTTTTATAAACTAATTCAATTGCTAATCCGTCAATTTTTAATTCGCAATAGTATCTATTTTGATTTTTTAATTCATCTACTTCTTTTTCATCTAAAAATTTTTCATATCTTTTTTCCCAATCAATCATTTCTTCTTCTGAGAAGGCATCATGAAATGAGAGCATTGGTGTGGAATGTTGAACTTTTTCAAATTTGTCTAATGGTTTGCCACTCACTCTTTGGGATGGGGAATCGGGGGTGATTAATTCGGGAAATTTATTTTCTAATTCCTCTAATTCATTTTTTAGGGAATCAAAAATGGCATCAGATATTTCTGGTTCGTCTAATACATGGTATAGATAACTATGTTTATTTATCTCTTTTCTTAATATCCCTATTCTTTTTTCCACCTCTTTCTTATCCATATAATTTTATTTATTATATCACATTTTGATTAAGAAATATTAGGCATAAATCAATCAAATTAAATAGGAGCAACACTCGTTCGCTCCTATTTTTTTGGTTTTTTTCATCAATTTGACCGCCTCATCGTCCTCGCCTTTCTTCTTTGAGGGCACCTTGTTTTTAATCCGGGAATTTTGTATCCCCCAACTCTCCCATATTTCAAATAACAGGGGGTGACATTGGCAACAGGCATGACATTAACCACATCCTCACCTGCTCTTTTTTTTCTTTTGATGTAGTCGTCAACCGCTTTCTTGATCTCAAGGGATTTTTTCCTTTCGGTTGAACCAGAATCTTTTTCGTAACACATTTTCTTTCTCCCTATCTTCGCTAATTTTTAATCCGTTAATGATTGCCGAAGGGTTTCCAAATTTTCTTTTGTGACTGGCATGAAGGGAGTGTTTTCTGTTGCAAGAAAAAACAACTCCTCGTAATTCCTAAAAACCAAAACCCATTTTTCTTCATCGGTTTCACCAATTGAAACTTGGCATATTTCTTGGTCAGAATTACTTTTGTTTGTGATTGATGCTGATGAAGATTCAAAAATTAAAGATTCCTTTGGCAAAAGATTAATCATGCCTAAATCATTATAGGGTGTTAATATTGCCTCAATGATGGAGACCATTCTCATCGCCTTCATCTCGCAATCGTGGAGACCGCAATGGGTGATTGGGGAAAGCCCCGTCCTCCCATCAAATGTTTTTTCTGACAAGATCCCACAAAATGGGCATCTCACTTCTTTTTTTTCGTTCATTTTTCCTCCTAGAAAATATATTTTACTCCAAAACTTCCTCTGCCAGCATATCATATAAAAACCACTTTGTCAAGATGTAAATGAGGTATTATTTCTCAAAAACTTGGCATTTGGGACAGAAATATGATGAACGATTTCCTATCTTAATTCTCTCTATTTCTTTGCCACACCGACGACAATCTTCTCCTTCTCTCCCATAAGCATTTTGAATATCTTGATACCCGCCCTTTTTCCCCTCCACATCCCTATAATCACTCACCGAACTTCCGCCTTCCTCTACCGCTAATGATAATATTTCCTTCATTGCCTCAAAAATTTTTTTCAATTCTTTTTCACTTAATTTATTTGCTGGTGTGAGTGGATGTATCCTTGCTCTCCATAAAATCTCATCGCTATAAATATTCCCAATTCCAGAAATTATTTTTTGATTCATTAAAATTTGCTTAATTTTTCCTGTTCTTTTCTTGCCTGTCCTTGTCTTCAAGATGACCTTAAATTTTTCAAAATCAAAACTTTTTTCTAATGGGTCAGGTCCCAATTCTTTTATTTCCGGCAAATTTAAAATTTCATCTGCTTTCCCAAAAATTATTTTTGCAAATTTCCTTAAATCAGAAAGAGCCATTTGATATCCATTATCTAATCCGAAAATAACTCGAATATATTGATTTTCTTTATCTTCTAAATATTTATTTCTGAGAGGATGGGGTTTATTCTTTTTCATTTCCCATTTTCCATAAAGTAAATGTCCTGATATTTTTTGATGAATTAGCATAATCTTTTCCTCGCTTAATTTAAATATTATGTTTTTTGCAATCCTTTTGATGCCTAATATTTTTAATCCTAATATTTCTTTCTTTATCTTTTTTATTGTTGGTTTTTTGATTATAGATGGAGTATCCGTCCAAAAAGAAGTGATGGTTCTTCCAATCACTTTTTTTCGCAATCCTCTTATAATTGTTTCCACTTCTGGTAACTCAGGCATAATCATATTATATCCCAGTTTAAGACAGATACAAAAATATATCTTTGCAGTAAATAGTTTTTTGAAATGAATGATTAAAAATACCCTGCCCCCCGCCTTTGGCGGGGGGCAGGGTATGATATTTTTTATTGAATCTAATTTGATAATATTAATTATTGTTTTCGCAATTTATAAATTTATAATAATTCAGATTGAAATATTTTTTATTTATGCTAATAATATAATTAGGTTTGATTAACCTAATAAATTAAAAACAAAAAAAGGAGAATATCATGAAACGATTTTTGATTGTTTTAATGGTTTGTATGTTTGTTTTGTCAGCCAACATCTTCGGTGGCGAAAAAGACGATAAGGATTTAAAGGTAGCCTCGATTTCTGTTGGTGCCGGCGGAGATGCCATCTCGCCCGGATTCACCGCATCAGCTTTCTTTGAAAATGGGGTAATTGAAGTTAAGGTCAAGGGAAGTAGTGGTGGTATATCATATGCGGCATGTTTTTTAAAAATATTAAAAAAACATCTTTTCAAATTTGAGATAGGTCCTTATATTGGACATTACTTGACGGACAAGAACACCCATGACCCCGATGTTTTTAATATGGGATTATATGCCAAGGCTTCGGTTGGCGGTTTCTTGACTCTTTTTTACTGGAAAGGGTGGAAATTTGCTGATGATAAGGAGCAGAGTTGGAAAATTGGAAAGTTTCTTGACATGTGGGGGGCTTATTTAAGTATTTGGCTAATCGATGTGGGATATTTCCACCTCAATCTTGAGGGAGAAAAATTCCATGTCCCCAGTGCCTACTTCAACATCTCCATTAATGAGAGATTTATGCTTTTCGTCGGGGCTGATTATAAGATTAGAATTGGCGAGAAGAACAAGGAGAAGGAAAGTAAAAAGTTTCTTTTCAAGTTGGGGCTAGTATATAGCCCTAAAAAGTGACATCTTGTCAGCAATAATGGTCAAATTTCCAGTGAGAATCTCACGGGAAATTTGACCTGTTTTTTTAATTTGACTTTTTTTTAATATTGAATATAATGGTAATAATCTTGATAGGAACGATATATTGGATCTCATCTTGTATCTCATAGTCGCACTTATCAAAGAGAACATAGTACTGCTGATTATTAGTACAATAGTAAGTCGGTTGGGTCAATTTCTGAACGAAAAAATAAGACAAAACTTTGGCTGGCTGGCAAAATTAAAAAGTTATTTATTAAAGCGACTTCTTGATAAGAAGTTTGTTTTTGTTTTCAAAGAAGGTCAATTCAGAGTGATGTTTTTCATTATAATTATATCAGCTGCCATTGTCGCCGGCATCAATTTTGGAGGACAAGGATATTTAGCAACATTGGAAAGGTCAAATAACAAAATAATGGGAGGTTTAGACGAGGACATTATTGAATCTTATGAATCTGGTGAGGCGATTTTACCTGAGCAATTAAAAAATCAAGATAATTATCAGCAAGACAATGGCGAAATAGAAAGCAATAATTTCATAAATTACAATTCATTAACAAATTTTGGGATAAATAGCCTTTTTAATAATGGAGAAGTGAGTGGAATAAGGATGTATTCCGTAAAATCTGGCGATAGCATTTCAAAGATTGCAGAAAATTTTGGAATAGATAGTAGCACAATAGTTTGGGCGAATAATATCTATAGAAATCAAATCTTTTCAGGTCAAGAATTAATTATTCTTCCTGTGTCGGGTGTTCTCCATAATATTGAGATAGACGATACAATTGAGGGAATAGCAAGGCAATATCAGGGAGATGTTGATGAGATAAAGGAATTTAATAATATAGAGGGGGATAATTTAAAATCAGGTCAGGCGATAATCATTCCCGGAGGAAAAATTTCAAGTAATAGCAAAATAACCGCAAAAGTTATTGATATCAATCTTCCTTATTATCCCGATTATTATCTAATTCCAACAACAGGGATTAATTGGGGTGAGATTCATTACAAAAATGCTGTTGATATCGCTAATAGTTGCGAGACAGAGGTTGTTGCTTCGGCTGATGGATTGGTGTTGGAAGCGGGGAATTATAATGGTTATGGAAATTATATAAAGATACAGCATGATAATAATACCGAGACCGTTTATGCTCATTTAGATAAGATATTAGTAAGCAAGGGGGCTTTTGCCGCAAGAGGATCGTTAATAGGTCTTATGGGAAATACTGGTAATTCTACTGGTTGCCACCTTCATTTTGAAATAAGGGGGGCTAAAAATCCTTTTGGCAATGCCCTTTAATTATGCCTTTAAATATGTTATATTAGAGATAATCAAAAAGGTCGGTCGGTTTTAATAAGATTTTATATATAAAAACATGAGTAAAGACGAATTAATTGATTT
>JBFEPE010000014.1:0-18000 GCA_041550235.1 Minisyncoccia bacterium | reverse complement strand
GGTATTTAATAATTTCTTATTTTTTGATATATGCTTGAAAGAAAATTTTATATTTGTCATATTTGTTTTTAAAAAACTTATATTTTGACCTCATTTTATCATATTTTAATATATTTTTTGTTAATTTGAAATAGTTCCATGGTAAAGTTTTTATTAAAGGGGAAATGATGGGGGAATTATAAAGACTTCCCCAGAGTCCCATTTATAATTAAACCCGAATATATGTAAATAATTTAATACATCATTCGGATTCTCAGTTTCTTTGAATCTTTTTATTTCCCTTTTCAATTCTTTTCTGTATTCAGGTGATTGTAGAAACTCCTTGTCCATTTTCTTTAAATATCTAATGATTAAGAATCTTATTGATTCAGATAAATCATCATCATTTTGGCATGTTTTGGCATTAACACTTACAACACCGCCCTTGATTTTAATTTTAAAAAAACATTTACCATCATTACTCTTGCATGATTTTATTATAATCTCCACCATTTTAAACCTCCTTTTCCGAGATAATTATATCATAAATAAATATAAATGTCAATAGTATGTACTGGTGCTGAAGTGCCTACACTTATAAACACTTAAATAAAACAAAAAACTTATCACATTATCTTACCAAGCAAACCCCGATATTTATTGCCAAATAAATCTATAAGCAAAAAACAAAAAATACTTAATATATCACCCCGCCCCTTTCGGGGCGGGGTGATGCATAGTATTTTATCATCGCTAAACAAACCTTGATATTTCTTACCAAATAAATCTATAAACAAAAAACAAAAAATACTTAATATACCACCCCGCCCCTTTCGGGGCGGGGTATAAAGAATAAGGATAACACTCCATCTCGCCTAAGGGCGAGCCACCCCTCTATTAGAGGGCAGGCCGCCGGAGTATTATCCGCCTCAGGCGGACGGGAATGACAAAGAGGAGGGCGAGACGAACCCGCCTTCGCCAAGGCTTCGGCGGGCGAGGAAAAATGTGCTATAATAATATTGTCGGACAAATTAAAAATATTTAAAAATTATGAAAAAAAATAAAATATTTTTATTCTTGGCAGTGAGTATGCTTTTGGCGGTAGTATCATTTTCGCCAATCGTATCGGCGGCTGAATTTAGAGTCCCGGAGAGGAAAGGAGGAAGTGTCGCTGTCAATGAAGAATTAAAAAATCTATATACATTTGGGAATATTATCTCAGTGAATGGAGATATTGAAAAAAACCTACATATCGGTGGTGCCGTTGTGACGGTTAATGGGGATGTAGGCGATACTCTTTCTATTGCTGGGGGGACCATCACAGCAAAAGGGGATGTCTTAGGAAGTGGATTTCTTGGAGGAGGAAATGTATTAGTGGAAGGTAGTATAAGCGATGACCTTTTTGTGGCCGGTGGAAATATATTTCTTTCGGATACAGCAGAAATTGGCGAGGATGTTCTTGCCGCCGGAGGAATGATTGAAATTAATTCCCCAATAAATGGCGACCTTAAGGCAATGGCAGGCAGTGTTTTTATCAATAGCGAAATAAAGGGGGATGTGGTAATTAAATCAAAAGAAAAAATAAGGTTGGGTAGTTTGGCTAAAATACATGGTGACTTTAAATATTGGTCTTATGATGAGTTAGTAATGGATGAGGGGGCAGAAATATTAGGTGAAATAAATTTTGAAAAGAAAATAAGGATGGATATAGCAAATATTCCAAGTGCCTTTAAATACTTTTTGAAGATAGCAATCTTGATAAAGCTTTTGTCTGGAATAATTGTTGGATTGGTATTGATTTATTTGCTGAAGAAATTTGTTGGCAAGGTTGTGAGGGATGGACTTGAGTCTTTTTGGCATAATCTTGGCAGTGGATTTGGAGTGCTAATATTATTGCCAATTGCTTGTATTATTTTAGCAATAACAATAATTGGCATTTGGTTATCTTGCTTAATATTCTCTGGATTTACTCTATTGCTGATTCTCTCATCGTCTTTGGCGAGTATTATGTTTGGTAGTTGGATTATTAAGTTGGTAACTAAAAAATCAGAATATTCAATTGATTGGAGAGCGGTTGTTGTTGGAATGATTTTACTTGGACTTATTTCGTGGATTCCATTTATAGGGATGCTCATAAAATTGATATTTGTATTGCTATCAATGGGTGCTATTTACAGAATGTTTTATAGGAATATCTTTCCGATTAAGAATAAATAGGAGGCGATAGAATAGAGGTTTTTTTCAACAAAGTCCCCGCCATTAGGCGGGGACTTTGATTTTAATAAATATCATCAAATATATTTATGATTTTCTTTTCAATGTTTTCTATATCAGCGACCATTATTTTTTTCCAGTTCAAATTTTTAAAATTATTTCCTTGATATATTTCCAAAAGAGCAAGATAATCCTTTGAGCCAAAATCTTTTTTAAAATTTTCAATATCAGGCAAAACTCCTAATTGCTGGGCGATTTTTATTAAGAAATATAATTGAGCAGAAAAGACAAAAAATTTATTTTTATCATTTTCTTCTTGTGACAGGACATCAAGTAGTTTCAAAAAATTGACAATCTTTTGCCAAATTATCTCATCTTTTTCGGGCAAAATAATTACTCTATTTAAAATTCCCAATGATTTTATGGCAGAAAACAAAGTCGTCTCATTATGGCGAATATTTGAAAATCTATTTTTTGTGAGAACTCCCTTTAATTGGGTTTGGCGATTGATAAGCAGTAAGCAGTCAATTAAGTTGATTGGCTCTAAATGATGGGAAAACTTTGCCGTTGTTTTCCTCACTCCTTTTGCGGGGGCAATAATCTTACCCATTTCTTTTGTATAGATTGATATATTGGCATCTGCCTCTCCAATCGGATTTTTCTCCAATACAATCGCCTCTGTTAATATTTCTTCCATTCGTTTATTATAATAATTTCCTAATATTTTACTAATTTTTAATTATTAGTAGAATTATTATTGTCGGGCCTGTAGCTCAGCTGGTAGAGCGCTTGTATGGCATACAAGAGGTTCAGGGGTTCGAGCCCCCTCAGGTCCACCTTTTGGAGGATTATAAAAATAAGGTTATAATAGTATTATGAATAGATTAGAAGAAATTAGAAAAATGGCCGAAGAGAAGGCCAAAGAATACAACTCAGAGGAAATGATTCCCTTCCCTTTTAGCAAAATAACAAATAAATTTTCAAATTTAGAAATTAGATTTTCAAAAGAAATGCCGGATAAATATTCTGGTATGATTATTTTCTTTGAAGAAAAAGATTTATTTGCTGTTTTAATAAATGAAAATAAGCCAGTTAATCGCCAATATCTCACAATAGCCCACGAATTGGGACATTATTTTTTACATCAAGAAAATATAAAAAGAGAGCCAATTTTAGATTATGTTAATGTGTTAGATCAAGGAAAAGGAAGGGTTTTGTATAATGAAGGAGATGAGATAAATAATATCAACGATAAATTAGAAACAGAGGCAAATAATTTTGCCATATCTTTGTTGATGCCAGAAGATTCTGTAAGGATGGTTTGGAAAAAAATAAAGGATGTTGATGATTGTGCAAAAATTTTTAATGTGCCCGTTGAGGCAATGAGTATAAGATTAAGTCGATTAGGATTGGTTGATTAATATGAGTGAAGATTTCAAAAAAGATGACTATATTAATTTGTTTTCTCAAAGCATAGAGAATTTAAGAAAGACCTCTTTTAATTTAGAGACTGGCGATTTAATAGGCGTGGGGTCTTCAAATTTGGCGAAGAGGACAAAGAGAATGAGGGATTTAAGATTAGAGAAGAAGGCCTTGGAAAATGAAAGATTTAAAGAGGAAAGCAAATTAAAGAAAAAGGTTTTAAATTTTTTGATGTTGCTATTTGTAGGGGAGACTGCTGCAATTTTTATTTTATCCTTCCTTGAGGCATTTACTTCTTTTGACTTAGATCCATGGAATTTTAGAATTTTAGTTGGTGCGACAATAACACAGGTTTATTTGATGCTCCGCATAGCAGTAGAGCATTTATTTCCAAAAAATAGTCATTGATGGATAATAATTATGATGCATTTTGATTATCTTATTTTCTCAAAAATTCATGGGTTTGCGGGGACGAGCAATATATTAGATTATATTGGTATTTTTTTGGCTGAATATATGCCGTATCTTATGGGTATAGGAGCAATTGTATTTTTCGCTATTGAAATAAGTAAAAGGTGGAATTGGAAGCCTCTTTGGATGGCAGTGGTTAGCACTATATTAAGCCGCCTTATCATTGTAGAGGCAATAAGGATTTTTTGGAATCGCTCAAGGCCATTCGTTGTCTTTCCTAATATGTCAGCATTAGTTCATCACTCTGCTTCGGCCGGATTTCCATCAGGGCATATTAGTTTTTTCTTTGCCTTATCAGGAGCCATTTTTTTGTTTAATAAGAGATTGGGTTGGATATTTTTCATTCTTTCTTCAATGATGGGCATTGCGAGGGTTTTTGTCGGAGTTCATTTCTTAGCAGATATATTAGCAGGAGCAGTTGTCGGAATCTTATCAGTCTATTTGTCCTCTTTGATTTTCAGAAGGCGGGGTAGTAAGATTTGACAAAACAAAAATAATTTGTTTATATAATAGAGGTGTTAAATAAAAAATTAAAACGAAAATTTGGAGGTATTACAATGAAAAAAATCCTGATTATTGATGATGAGATTTGTGATTTATTGATGGGGGTTCTCGGGGTGTTTTTGGGCATCCCAACCAGTTTTACCTATCTAAAAAAATTTTATTGGGGAATTAGGAGCACCGCAGAGAGATTAAAAAAAATGGCTGGGATGGAGAAATATGCTAACAAATCTAATGCCAGCACTAATCTTTCTTTGGACTTCGAAAATCTTAAGAAAAAGACTATTCGCTCTGAGGGATGGATTAATCAAGATAGACTTGATTATTATGGAGAATTGCTAATTCTAGTGGCAAAAATTATCTCTGAAATGGGGCATCTTTTTTCCATAACTAATCCGAATAAAGATTTAGTAAGAGAAATCAAATCCAAGCACAAGAAAGAAATTCTGTCGATGACCTGCGACATATCAAGCGATGAAATCAATAAAGCGAATTGCCTTCTGAAATTATTCAATGAAGTTGGTCAAAAGAGAAATGTGAGTATAGATGTTCTATTGGGAACTTACAAGCCATCGCTTTTTGAAGTAGCAAGAGATTTCTGCAAAAATGTTGCTCCTGGTGCATATGATTTAATATTATTGGATTTAGGGTTTATTGTTCCCAATCACAATCGTGATTACACGAAAGATGAAGATTTTTTGCTGGATGAGAATAACGGTGGGGTAAAGATTGGCAGGATTTTAAAGGAAAGAAGAATTCCTTTTGTGATCTGGACTGGTGAGCCAGGTCATGCTATGAAAAATGTTATTTTGGCAAAAGAATCAGGGTTAATAAGCGAAGAAACATTTCAATCTTTCAATAACGGTTATTTTAATGGAAGAAGGGGCGGAAGGAAGAATAACCTAATATGCCTCCAAAAGGATGGTGGTTTCATCCCTTATGACCCATTTGATAGCGGGGCGAAGGAAAGAATTGAAAAAATTTTTGGCTATCTAAAAGAAGAACTTGGTTAATATCTCTTTGTATAAGGCATGGTGAGGAGGACTTTCGTAGTCCCCTCCATTTTTTTATTTCGAATTTCATAATCCAAAGTTAGATAAGAATAAGTTTTGTGATATAATGGCTCACATGAAAACATTCGCCTTTACCCATATAATTATTTAACTCAAGAATCTGATTAGATTTGAAGAATAAAATGGCAGGAACATACGAAATATTCCTGCCATGTTTAGTATCTTTAGTATAATCAAGAAATATATTTAGTCAATATGTTAATGGCACATTCGCCTCATGTGGGCAGGAATGATAAGACCCGCCTTCGTTAACCCGCCTTCGCTAAAGCAGAATGTCCGCCTCTGGCGGGCTACGGCAGGGCAGGAGACTTCGGCGGGCGAAGTAAAATGATAATATATATTTATGGGGATGATTCTTATAGAATCAGACAAAAATTAAATGAATATTTAGAGGGCTTTGCCAAGGAACATGGCGGGGATTTAGATACCCAAAAATTCAATATCAAAGAAAAAGAAAGTTTTGAAAATCTCAAAAACTTTATATCAATTTCCGATATGTTTTCCCAATCCAAATTAGCGATTGTAGATAATATATTACTGCCTCAAAAAAAAGAACTTCTTGAATTTATCAAAGATAATAAAATTTTTAAATTAAAAGATATAGTTTTAATAATAGTAGATGAAAAGGTAGAGAGCGATTTTAAAAAAGAAATATTAAAAATTGCCGACAAAAAAGATGAGATAAATAATTTCCCCAACTTAATTTCTGCTCTTTCATGGATGACAGAAGAAGCAAAAAAAAGAGAAGTAGAAATTGATAGAAATGGGTTGAAACTTCTTTTTGAAGGGCTTGACCAAAGCACAGGAAAAATATCAAGTGAGATTGAAAAATTATCCCTGTATAACCCCAAGGGCAAAATAACAGAAAATGAAATTTTTGATATTTGCCCTCTAAAAAAAGATGTTTATGTTTTTTCTATCTTTGATGCCTTTTTTAGTAGAAATAAAAAAAGAGCAGTTTATCTTTTTACTAAAGCAATAAGAGGCGACTTAGACGGAAGTGCAGTTTTCAATCTTTTAGTAGATCAAATTAGAACAGCTGCCTATATCATTTCCAATAGAGAAAAAGATTTGGGAAAAGTGAGTCCATATAAATTAAAAAAAATAAAAGAAAAACTTGGCAATTTTCCAAAAGGACAAATACTCACTTTTTTTTCTGCTTTATCAGATATTGATGATGCTGTAAAAAATGGGCGAATTGATTATGAGACGGCTATTGAAAGATTATTGATGGCATAAGAAGATGATAAATTTCAAAATAAATACCCCTAATATATTTTTAATATTAACCCTTTCTTTTCTCGGCGGGGTGCTGATGGCAACCTTCTTTTTTATTCCTTGGATATGGATAATATTTATATCTTCTTCTATTGTTGGGTTTTTAATTTTTACAAAAGATAAGATGATTTTATTGGCGACCATCTCTTTTCTTGCCCTGATTTTGGGTGCCTCTTATTATCAAATTGATGATAATTTATCAAGAAAAGGTTGGGCTGATTTTAATAATGATGGGGAAAAGGAATTGATAGGAATAATAATCGGCGATATAGAGAGAAAAGATTTTTCAAATTGGATAAAGGTGAGATTAGAATCGCCATCACAAAAAATATTATTAAAGGCAAGCAAGGAATATCGCGATTTTCAATATGGGGACAAAATAAAAATAACAGGAGAAGTCGAAGAGGTGGAAAATTTTGATAATTTTGATTTTAAAAATTATCTTGCAAAAGAAAGGATTTTTAGATTGATGAATTACCCTCAAATTTTTCTTTTAGAAAAAAATCAAGGAAATATTTTGAAGGGGTTTTTAATGAAAATTAAATATTCTTTTTCAGAAAACATTAATCGCCTTTTGCCGAATAAAGAGGCCAATCTTTTGAACGGACTTATTTTAGGGGAAAAGAGTGATTTTTCTGATGATTTTAAGGAGAAAATGAATAATAGTGGAACAAGTCATTTGGTTGCTCTTTCTGGATTCAATATCACGATTATTATTGGAGCAGTCCTTTCCTTTTTATTATTTATTGGGCTATCAAGAAATTATTCTTTTTGGATAAGCATTTTATTTATTTCTCTTTTTGTTATTATCACCGGAGCATCGCTTTCAATTATTCGGGCGGCCGTAATGGGTGTTATGGCTATTTTGGCTGTTAAGTTGGGCTGGAAATATAGTCCGAGAAATTCTCTTTTTTTGGCTGGCTTGATAATGGTTTTATTTAATCCAAAAATAATCCGCTTTGATGTTGGTTTTCAGTTGTCATTTTTGGCAACTACTGGGCTTGTTTATTTCACTCCTTTTTTTGGAAAAATATTTAGAACGAGCAAGCAATCATTTTTGAATTGGAGAGAAAATATCTCCCTCACCCTTTCTGCTCAAGTGGCTGTTTTGCCTCTTCTCATTATTTATTTTGGAAGAATTTCGTTGATATCTCCTATCAGTAATATTCTAATTTTAACGATTGTTCCTTTGGCGATGTTTTTGGGATTTTTGGCTGTAATTATTGGATTTATCTCTTCTATTATCGGGACGATTTTGATTTTGCCGTCATATTTTTTATTGAAGTATATTATTTGGGTTATTGAGATAAGTGGCGGGTTGGGTATTTCAAGTATTGATTTGGGGGATTATAGAGAAATATTTTTTTGGCTCGCAATATCATTAGTCCTTTTCTTCTCATTTTTTGTTCTTAAGAGAGGTGGCGATAATGGGCCTGAGAGATAAATAAAAAATCGTCGCCCTGCCTCTTTCCCTTTTTTAGGGTGAGGCAATGACGACGATGGGAATTAATTTTCCCAAAAAATACCATCTTTTATCGATATTTCTCAAATCTTTTAGGGAATAAATTTTTATTCAAAACTCCTCTTATAACAATTTTCCATTCATTAAGAGATTCTTTGTTGAGCATTCCCCAAGATCCATAATTATCAAACTCCCTATTTTTATAGATTCCAGCAAAGCAATTTACAAAATTAATTTCTCTATCGGAGAAGTCTCTCGGCTTGATATCCATTTCCCTCAACCTGTCTTTGAAAAAAATATCATAAAACTCTTCTTGTTCTTGAAAATAAAATTCAAGACTATTTTTAGACCAATAATCACATGACACAACAAATGCTACACGGCGGATGTTTCGGTCTATGAGATTGATAAAAATTGGTAGCCCTAATATATCACTACACTCCTCATTAAATATATTGATAAAAACTGCAATTGTTTCTTTTGACCCTAGATTCTTTATTAAATCTTTACCCTCTTCAATACTTGCAGTCCAGATCTCAATATTATTCCTTGTGCCTAAAATATCGCTATCCATTTCATGAATTGCACTTCGAAATATCTTCCAATAAGCCTCATCATCAATTAGGGCAATTATTTTTCTTCTACTCATATCTTCCTCCTTTTAAGTTGTTTTAAATCCAAGTGTATATTAGCATAAATAATAATGTATGTCAAATTTTGAGATGATGTCTTAATGTTTAGGAGATAAATAAAAACTACTGAATAAGCTCAGTAGTTTTTTGAGGGGATAATAATTAATAAGAAAGACTATGCTGCTAGCCAACCTCCATCGGCGACGACAACTGAGCCGGTCATATAGCTCGCACTATCAGAAGCAAGGAAGACTGCCAATTCGGCAATTTCTTTTGGCTCGCCAACTCTACCAAGGGGAATTTTTGAAAGAGTATCTTTATACCCTTTCTCATCGCTCTTAATAGGATCAATCATTGGAGTCTCAATGACTCCCGGGGCAATAGCATTTATCCTTATTCCATATTGCGGAGATAATTCAGTTGCTAATGCTTCTGTGAGGGCGGCCACCCCACCCTTTGAGGCGCAATAATGGGCTATCGCTGGAAATCCAATCCCCTGTTGTCCCATTGCAATTGAGGCAATATTAACGATTGCCCCTCCATTGCCTTGTTCCTTCATTTGCCGAGCAGCCAATTGGGCACAAATAAATTGCCCTCTTAGATTTATATTTATTGTTCTTTCCCATTGCTCATCTGTGATATCTAAGAATGGAGAAAATTCTGCAATGCCGGCATTATTTATTAATATATCTAATGAGCCAAATTTTTCTACTATTTTTTTTACTACATCTTCGGCTTGCTCTCTTTTTGTTACATCTAATTCTAAACAAATAACTTCACCGCCCATTGATTTTATTTCTTCTCCTACTTTCTCGCAGTCAGCAAGATTGATATCTGTTACTGCGACTTTTGCTCCATGTTGAGCTAATGATAATGCAATTGCTCGACCGATTCCTCGTCGCCCACCTGTTACTAAGGCAACTTTGTTTTTTAAATCCATCATATTTTTAATTTGCGAAATAGAATATCCCGCAATTATATTTATATCATTAAACGACTATTATAATATTCATATTATATCATAGATTATTAAAAAATTGATAAAATAAGTTTGATTTTAAATAAAAAAATAAGCACAACAATTTTCGTTGAGCCTATTTTTGCTCCCTAAACCTTTATAGACCTAAACCATGGTATGCCCAATCTAAATATTCTAGCACTCCCATTTTTCTTTCAGATGACATTTTTTTGATAGTGGCAATGAAAAATTTTGGCAACCCAAATTTTTTCAAAAAACTATCAGGTCTTTCAACATTTTTCTTCCAATCCTCCTCCCACATCCTTGATTCTCGAAAATCGTTAGTCATTCTTGCCACTAATGAAACCCAGTCTTGATTACCCCTTAAGCTGTACCATACATGTCTTCTATACCATCCATTTTCACAGACCAATACCCTTATCAATTTATCTTTTTGAATACCATTTTTGAAGACTTCTATTTCCTCGGGGATGTTTTTAGTGTGAGGGGGTTGATTAAAATTATAAACATTTTCCCCTCTAGATATCTTTAGTATATCATTATCCTCTCCTTTCATTAGCCACATCATTTTAAGGGATTTAATCATTTCATAAATAGCATCTCGTTCATTTCTTTCAGAGGACTCTCTTTTTTGGTCGTTGGATAATTTTAAGTACAACCCAATTATTATAATGGCACTTACTACATAATAAACAATCAATACAGAAAAAGGTTTTTTTATCATCGTTTTTCTCCTTA
This sequence comes from Minisyncoccia bacterium, assembly GCA_041550235.1. Lineage (GTDB taxonomy): Bacteria > Patescibacteriota > Minisyncoccia > UBA6257 > JAAZHW01 > JBFEPE01. The sequence continues at coordinate 7,251 of JBFEPE010000014.1, read as the reverse complement.
TTTTTTTATTTAATTTTTAACAACTGCGACGATTACACTTCAATCATCTGCCCCGATTATATCATAAATAAATCAATTTGTCAATAGTAGTGATATTTGTAATATTATGGAATAATTTTTCAAATATATTAGATTGTAGATGAGATAGATGTTTGTTTGTTGCCATGCTATTTTAATAATTAGCAGTTAAAATTTAATGAAAGTTGTCATCGCTGGGACTTTGGCGAGCGAAACTCTTCTTTGCAACGATCTTTGGCGGACTTCGTCCGCCGTAGATCGTCGCTTCGGTGAGCGAAGCCCGCCTTCGTCCGCCAGAGGCGGACTTCGGCGAGGCGAAGGCGGAGGTGGGAGGATTCGAACCTCCGAGGGGTTGCCCCCAACTGGTTTTCAAGACCAGCGCCATAAACCACTCGGCCACACCTCCATATATTTTTTATATAATATTTTCATTCTACTTTATTTTTTTGATTATTCAATGAGTGGGAGGTTTATTTAAATTAATGATTTGAAGAAAGCACCCCTCGCCGACTTCGTCGGCGAGGGGTGCTTTATATTGGCTTGATTATTCAGAGGAGTGCTGTGAGGATATTAAAAATAATTAACCGCCGACTTGCCTTTTAAATAATTTATGGTAATATTTGGCTTATTAAATTTCGCTAGCCCATTTCTCGTCGTTAGTTAGCAAATAAATGTGGGCAAGAGCGATTTTTTTACTAAACATATGGAAATACGAAATATTGCAATTATTGCTCATGTTGATCACGGCAAAACAACTTTGACCGATGGTTTAATGCGACAAACAGGGATGTCTGATGAGGGAGTGAGTATGGATAGCAACGATTTAGAGCAGGAAAGAGGCATTACCATTTATTCAAAAAATACATCAGTGATTTACAGGGGCACAAAAATAAATATCGTTGATACCCCCGGTCATGCCGATTTCAGCTCAGAAGTTGAAAGAATTTTGAGGTCTATTGATAATGTCCTTCTTTTAGTTGATGCCCAAGAAGGACCGATGCCTCAAACAAAATTTGTTTTAAAAAAATCTTTGGAATTAGGAATAAAGCCAATAGTGGTGATAAATAAAATAGATAAGCCAGCAGCAAGAATTGAGGAAGTAAAGGAAATGGTTTTTGAGTTGTTTCTTGATTTGGGAGCAAATGAGGAGCAACTTGATTTTCCTGTCGTCTATTCCTCCTCCAAGGAAGGAATAGCAAAAATAAATTTAGATGACGAATCAAAAGACTTAACTCCACTATTGGACATTATTTTGGAGAAAGTGGAGCCCGCATCTAATTCAGAAATGATAGAAAAACCACTTTCTGCCCAGCCCTTTAACCTCGCCTATGATAATTTTTTGGGGAGAATTGCTGTTTCTCGAATATATCAGGGCAAAATAAAAAACGGGCAAGATGTTTTTGTAAGAGGGGGAGATGGTGAGCCAAGGAAATTTAGAGTTGCAAAACTTTTTACTTTTAGTGGTATTAATAGACAAGAGGTTGATGAAGCGGAGGCAGGCGATATTGTTATGATTGCTGGTTTAACAGATGTATACATTGGGGAAACTATTTCTGAAAATGACGATCAAGAATTGTTGCCGTCTATTAGGATTGATGAGCCAACTATTGCCCTTAATTTTTTAGTAAATAATTCTCCATTTGCTGGAAATGAGGGAAAATTTGTAAATATCCGCCAAATAAAAGAGAGGTTAGAAAAAGAATTAGAGGTAAATGTTGGTTTGCGAGTTGATTTCTCTGATGCCATCTCTTATCGTGTATATGGGCGAGGGGAACTTCATATCGCCATTTTATTGGAAAATATGAGAAGAGAGGGATATGAACTTCAAGTCTCAAAACCCAGTGTTATTATTAAGGAAGAAGATGGAAAAAAATTAGAACCATTTGAGGAAATAACAATAGATATTCCCGAAGAGTTTTCGGGAGTAGTAATAGAGAAACTTTCCAAAAGAAAGGGGCAGATGGTGAATTTAAAAAACGAAAATAATCAAGTTAGGATGATTTTTGAAATTCCGACGAGGGGTATTTTGGGATATAGAAATGAATTTATGGTTGATACAAAGGGGCAGGGTATTTTATGCTCTCACTTTTTGGATTTTAGACCTTTTGTTGGTGATATTGAGTCTTCTGAATGGGGGTCAATGATTTCAATGATGACCGGCAAGGCATTGGCTTTTTCTCTTTGGAACTTGCAGGATAGGGGAGTTCTATATATTGGTCCAAACACTAATGTTTATGAAGGAATGGTTATTGGAAACACTTCTAAGGGGTTGGATATGGCTGTTAATCCTATAAAGGGGAAGCATCTTACGAATATGAGGGCATCAGGGTCTGATGAGGGGGTTTATCTCACTCCTCCATGGGAATTGAGTTTGGAGAGGGGGTTGGGAATAATGAAGGATGATGAATATTTAGAGATAACCCCGAAAAATATTCGTCTAAGAAAGAAACACCTTACTGAAAATGATAGGAAAAAAGCGGGTAGGAAAAATTAGAGCGAAAAAACCCCCCGCCGACGGAAAGTCGGTGGGGGGTTTTTTTAAAATAATTTATTATTATTTTTCATCAGAGATTAAACTTATTGCTTTAATAAATTCTTGGCTTTTTTCTTCGGCGATTCTTATCTCATCTTGGATTAATCCAATTAATTGTCCCATATCTCTCTTAATGCTCGTCTCTCTTCCTTCAATGCTGTCTTCATATTTTTTTGCTAATTCTTGAAGTATGATATCAACTCCGCTACCATAATTTAAAAGATGGCTTATTGCTTCAATTTGATATTGGATGGCTTCTTCCGTGATATTCCTTTCTTTTTCGCTATTTAATCTTATTGACAATTTTGCCAACTCTTTTAATTCTTCAGTGAGGGCCATCGCTAAATTATTTATTTCCTTATTTCTCTCTTTTTCTTCTGTTACTAAATCAAGGGCTGATTTCAAGTCGCCCTCTTCTTGTTTTTGGGATATATTTTGAAATTGAATCAAACTTTGGCTTGTGAGTAAACTTATTTGTTGTATTTGATTCTGTATTCTTTCGCCAGTTCTTTCTACATTCTCCTTATTATCTGCCATAGTCAATAGCCATGCACTTGCGATGATTATTATTGCTACAACTACTCCTATTGATATTTTTACTGCCTTTGATTTCATAATAATTCTAATTTTCATCATTCTACCACACTTTTTATTTTTTCAAAGTTTTGGTTAATGCCACAAAGCAGAAATTTAATACTCGTGTGCTTGCTTTTGGGAGTTGGTTCTATATAATAGTATTATGAAAAAGATTCTTTCAGCCATTTGGGAGACTGCGCAGGTGGCTATTATAGCATTGATTGTTGTTGGGACAATAAGAACACTTATCGCTCAACCATTCATTGTAGATGGTCAAAGTATGACCCCTAATTTTAATGACGGCGATTATTTGGTAATTGATGAATTGACATATCGTTTCCGCCAACCAGAAAGAGGCGAGGTAATTGTTTTTAAATTTCCCCAACAAGGAGGAAATTATTTCATTAAGAGAATCGTAGCCCTCCCTTCGGAGACAATAAAAATAGAAGACGGGGTTGTCACAATTTTTAATGAGGGTCATCAAGAGGGGCTTGTATTAGATGAGCCATATATCTTGACTTCAACATCAGGGAATATACTTGCTACATTAGATGAGGGAGAATACTTTGTTTTGGGGGATAATAGATTTATGAGTTATGATTCGCGAAGTTGGGGGGTATTAAATGAGGATGATATAATTGGACTCACAAGATTTCGTCTCTGGCCAATAAATGCCGTGAAGGCATTTGAGGCCCCAGCTTATTATTAGAATAATAATATAGTCGTTCATTAAATTAAGCACAAAATATGGGAAGAAGACCAAAGGCTCCTGAGCCAAAGAAAAAAAAGAGAAAAAAGGTAAAAAATATAATATCGTCGCCAAAGGGAATGGCGGATATTTTGCCAGTAGATGATTTTTATAGAAGAAAAATAATAAAAGTCGTTGAAAATTTGGCAGATAGCTTTGATTTCAAAAAAATTGAATTGCCAATAGCAGAAGAAACAGAAATTTTTGAGCATGGCACCGGACAGACAACAGAAATTGTTCAAAAGCAAATGTTTAATTTTAAAACTCCCGGGAGAGATAACCTCACTTTAAGACCAGAATTTACACCGGGATTGATAAGGTCATATATCCAAAATGGTATGTCCAACAAGCCAAAGCCAGTAAAGTTATTTACTTATGGCCCTCTTTTTCGTTATGAAAGTCCTCAAAGAGGGAGATTTAGACAATTTTGGCAATGCGACTTTGAAATAATTGGTGAAAAAGATCCAATATACGATGCCCTTATTATTAAAATATCAATGGCATTGTTTAATGATTTAAAAATAAGGGATTTAGTTGCGAAGGTTAATACTCTTGGATGTGATAATTGTCGTAACGGATGGAAAAAGAAATTAAAAACATTTTATTCGGGTAAGCAAAAGAAATTATGTTCTGATTGCCAAAGAAGATATAAGGATAATATTCTAAGAATACTTGATTGCAAGAAAGAGGGATGTAGGGAAATATCAGAAAATGCTCCAAAAATGATAGATAATCTTTGCTCAATTTGTCGTAAGCATTTTATGGCGGTTTTAGAATTTCTAGAGGAATTAAATATTCCATTTGAGATAGACAATCATTTGGTAAGAGGATTGGATTATTATACAAGAACTGTTTTTGAAATAACAAAAAAAGATGATGATTTGGCGATGTGTGGTGGGGGAAGATATGATTATCTCGTGGAGATATTAGGAGGGCAACCAACTCCTGCAGTTGGAGTGGGGATAGGAATAGAGAGAATAGTAGGCATTATGAAGTCTCAAGGTATTGGCAAGCCAGTGAAAGAAAATAAGGCATTTCTTGTTTTGTTGGGCGATTTAGCAAAAAGAAAGGGGATTGGATTGTTAGGTGAATTTAGAAAAAATGGAATACATATCGCTGAGGCATTTGGCAAGGATTCTCTTAGGGCACAATTAAAAGTTGCTGATAATATGGGCATTGATAATGTTGTGATATTGGGTCAAAAAGAGGCAAATGAAGGGACGGTTATTTTGAGAAATATGAAGTCCGGCGCTCAAGAGACAGTGGCGATTGATAAGATGATTAGGGAATTAAAGAAGAGGTTGATGAAGTAGGTTGACGGGATTTTTGCATAATAATACCTTTAAAATTATAATGTTGTAGAATAATCAGGGTATGCCGGAAATAAAATCGAAAAATAATAAAGGAAAAAAAGTGCTGGTGGCTTTGAGTGGTGGAGTGGATAGTTCCGTCGCCACCGCTCTTTTAATAAGGGCAGGATATGATGTAGCAACTGCTCATATTAAGACAGGGAGCATTGATGAGCAATGTGCAAATCAAGATTTAGAAGATGCTCGGAAAACTGCAAATTTCTTAGAGGTCCCATTTTATGTTTTTGATTTTTCAGACGAGTATCAAAAAAAGATAATTGATTATTTCGTTTCTTCGTATAAAAAAGGACTCACCCCAAGCCCTGATGTTTTGTGTAATAAAGAAATAAAGTTTGGTATTTTTTTAAAAAAAGCAAAATCATTGGGAATGGATTTTATTGCTACTGGTCATTATGCGAGAATTTTTGAAAAAAATAATTATAAAATATTAAAGGGAGTGGACAAAAATAAAGATCAATCATATTTTTTATGGCAATTATCACAAGACCAACTCGCCCATTCTTTATTTCCAATTGGGGATTATTTAAAAAGTGAGGTGAGGGAAATGGCTAAAAAATTTGGGTTGCCAACAGCAGAGAAAAAGGATTCGCAAGGAATTTGTTTTTTGGGAAAGGTTGATGTTTTTGATTTTCTAAAAAAATATTTGCCAATCTCTGAGGGGGATATTATTTTACCCAATGGAAAAGTGGTTGGCAAACATCAGGGATCTTTCTTTTATACAATTGGGCAGAGACAGGGATTGGGATTATCTTATTCTCAAGCTGGATTTGATGGCGGAGAGCCAATTTATATAGTTGATAAGGATTTGAAAAAAAATATCATTGTTGTTGATTCGGGCAAGAATAATCCTCTTTTATTTAAGAAAACAATTTGGTTAGATAATTTAAATTTTATTTCAGGAGAATTTCCAAATAAGCCGATGAAGATAAGTGCAATTATTAGATATCGCCAAGAGCCAATTAAGGCAGTATTAGATTTTGATAATACAAAAAATAAATGGCGAGTGATTTTTTCAAATCCGGTTTGGGCAGTTGCCCAAGGACAGCATTTGGTCTTTTTTAATAAGGACGAACTTCTTGGCGGAGGAATTATCATGAATTCAGAATAATTTCTATTGCCTTTCGCTATATTTTTATAAGCCAATAAAAAAGAGAGTATGGCGAATTACAAGCAAGATGTTTTCTAAAAAGCATAATGAAATAAAAGAAAAACAAGCAGATGTTTTGATAAAAGGGCACAAAGTCTTTTTTGTTTCGCGCCGCCTATAAACACATTCACTTGTCCGCCATAGTCTTAGCGAAGGAGGAGAACCATTGATTGGTCTATTATATCAAAAGAATTAGCCGACTTTAAAGAAATTATGGGGCAGAAACTTTTGGAATGTCGCTATTGACAAATAAATAAATATATGATATAATACTCACGGAAAATGGATAATCATTTTCACAACCAAATTAAAAGGAGGTTCTTGTAATGGAAGAGAAAATAGGTCGTCCTATACCGCCATATGATCTGAATGTTTTTTTAGAACGTTATATGCATGGAGTGTCTCTTGAAGACATAGAAAAAAAAGATGAAAAATGGTGTTTTAAAACGTGGACTAACATCGAATATACTGCTTCGAAAAATCATTTTACAAATGAACTCTTACTTCACCCTCAACAAAGCCCTGCTCATTTTATCTCTGCTATTGTAAATAGACTAAAAGCATTTGGCTGGAGATTTGAAGACCAGTGAATAAGAAGGAAATAAAAAGGGGTTATTCCAAAACAAGAATAACCCCTTTATGATTTGCTATAATTTAATCATTTTTTAATTTTAACTTTTTGTGATATTATAAAATTAAGACAATCAATCAAAGAATTGCAGTATTTTCCAATCCAAGAATGAGCCCGAAATGAGAATGTGAGGTTAGACATTTAAAAGGTTAGGAATTAATATTTTTTCTACTATTAGCACATTTACTTATAGAAGAAAATAATTTGACTTTTTCTTTTTTCATTTTG
>JBFEPE010000013.1:0-21170 GCA_041550235.1 Minisyncoccia bacterium | reverse complement strand
GTATTTAATAATTTCTTATTTTTTGATATATGCTTGAAAGAAAATTTTATATTTGTCATATTTGTTTTTAAAAAACTTATATTTTGACCTCATTTTATCATATTTTAATATATTTTTTGTTAATTTGAAATAGTTCCATTGAACAAATTGGGAAAAACCAATCTGAGGAAGAATTTGCCTTCATCATCAATGGGCAGTTGAAGGATGCCTCTCATCTCTGTTTCCACAGAGGAATTTTCTGCATCTTCTCCCAGTACTTGCATTTTAGAGGGGTTAATCGGATCCGGACCCTCATAATGTCCTTGGGCAGATAAATTACCACCAACACAAACCATCATAATCGTGACTAAAATCACACAAATCATTCTTTTCATTTTCTTCTCCTTTTTCAATTTTTAATTTTACACATCTATCTTAACACAAATAAAAAATCTGTCAAGTGTTGCCACTTCACAAAACTTATTTTAATTATTTCTCCACTTCCTCATCCCGCTCATTATTCATTTTAAAAAAAGATGCCTTTGATTTAATTTTTTCATTAAAATCAAATCAAACTAAATCCTTAGATACTTTCTCATGGCGATTATGCTGGAAACTATTCCCAGCAAGACACTTACCAATATTTGAATTCCTAATAGCCCAAAGAAATTTACCCAAAAATAGAAACTTAAATCAAAACTTGGAATTAAAATTTCTAAGTATGGACCAACTAAATAAATCAATGGAATAAAAACAATCATCGTGATAATAGTAGATATTACTCCGTGGATAACCCCCTCCATAATATATGGACCCCTAATTAAAGAATTGGGAGCACCAACTAATCTCATTATCTCAATTGATTCCCTATTTGAATAAATCGCCAAACGAATTGTATTAAATGCAACAACAAATGCTATGATTGCTAAAATTATCGCCAAAATCAATCCACCATTTCTCAATGTCCCAACTATTTTGGATAGTCGCTCAATCACTATTTGATTTTGACTAAAATTAACCTTATCTATAACATCTTGATATTCCTCACCCTCCAAAAAAATGGAGATACCAGCATAATCATCAGGATTATTCGCCTTAATATTCAAAGAGGCAAAAAGCGGATTTTCTCCCAATTCCTCTAATGATTGGATTATCTCATTATCATCTTTATGTCTTTCCTTAAATTTTTCCAATGCCATCTCCCTTGATATATACTCAACCGACTTAACTTCGTCTAATTCCTCCAATGAATTTTTTACTAATAAAATTTCTGCCTCATCTGCTGTTGGCTGGAAATAAACACTAATATCAATTTTTTCTTGAATGGATGTGAGGGCGGTATTTGCTCCTGCCCCAAATATTATTAAAGAAACAGTGATGAGCAATGTCAAAACCATCATTGCTATTGTTGCAGTAGATAATAGCCCGTTTCTCCAAAAACTCTGGAAACCATATTTGAAAATTCGCGATAATAATATAATCATATTTTTCTTCGCCCGCCGAAGTCCGCCAGAGGCGGATATTCTATTTTAACGAAGGCGGGATTATTTTAACTTAAAAGTTTCTAGACCCCCGCTTTCGCGGGGGTGACATGATAACTAACTTAAAATATATTTTCCTTCTGCCTCGTCCCTCACGATAGATCCTTGGTCAATACTAATAACCCTCTTATTCAAGGCATCTACAATTTGCTTGCTGTGAGTTGCTAATAAGACGGTTGTCCCCATTTCATTTATCTTCAAGAGTAGTTTAATTATTTCATTAGAATTTATTGGGTCTAAATTTCCTGTTGGCTCATCGGCAATCAATAAGTCCGGCTGATTTATCATCGCTCTTGCAATTGCCACTCTTTGTCTCTCACCTCCAGATAATTCCTTTGGAAAATTAAATATCTTATCTTTTAATCCTACCAAGTCCAACATTTGAGGAACAAATTGCTCTATCTCATTTGGCGAGCATCCGCTTGCCTCTAATGCAAATGCAACATTTTCAAAAGCATTTTTTGTTGGCAATAATTTAAAGTCTTGAAAGACAATCCCTATTCTCCTTCTTAGTGATGGCAATTCTTTTGATTCTAATTTATTTATTTCTTGTTTATCAAAAAATATCCTCCCCTTGCTTGGCTTTTCCTCTCCGATAAGGAGACGAATTAGAGTGGATTTTCCTGCCCCAGACCTTCCTACTACCACGGCAAACTCTTCAGGCATAATTCGGAATGTAATGTTTTCTAATGCGACAGAATGGGAATTATATATTTTTGAAACATTTTGAAAGAATATCATTGATATGATTTTAATACATTTTTATCAAAAAATCCAATAAAAACTATGGCTGGACGATTCCTTCGCCTTGGCTCACGGATGGGTCTTGCTTGAGTGATGAATCTACTCCGTCCTCCGAAAAACTTATCGCCTTTCCAGTGAAATCATCATCCGCTGAAAAATCAATTTTTTCTATAAAATCCATATATTGACCAACTTGATTAAGCGATGGGGTGGCAGAAATTTGAAAAATCAATTCCTTCGCTGGCAAAACAACTCCAACCGTTGCTGGCAAAATAGGAATAGTCCAAACAACTTCCCCCGTCCTATCATTATATTGAGGCAAATCATCGCCATAATCACCTGCCACTTGCCCGGTCCAAGTCACCCCCTGTGAAAGAGTCGTCCTCACCCTCACATTACTTAAATCAGTAGAATAATTTATTAACTTTATATGAATAGTAAAATTAGTGGCAGAACCAACGGTCAAGGGCAACCCTCCTTTATTTACAATACCCGAAGGAGCATCACGAAAAACGGATTTTGCCAAAAGATCAACTTTTCCAACAACCTTCGTCTCAAACTCTGCAGATGCAGTTGTCTTATCTAAATCAACTCCCGAGGGAACGGTTGGGGATTCTAAATCTGCTCTTATTTTCAATAAATAATTCTTGTCATTCATTCTTCTAATTGGGTAATCTCTTCTCGTCCTCACTCTAAATTCCACCGAGTCACCCTCACCTCTATTTATTAAACGAAGTGCTTCTGTATTGCCAGCATTAAATATTATCCTCTTTGTGCCTGAGTCAAAATATCCATCTGTCTGAACAGATGATAAATCAAACATCTCTCCATCTAATGACACTTTGATTATTGCCTCTTCCAATCCCACCTCTGTATTATTAAAATACTCAATTTTGTAAGTTAAATCATCATCTAAATTAGCAATATAATTTGATGGCTTTGAGGACAAACTCGCATTTAATCTTAGTGGGGAATCAAATATTGAAAGTCCAGCTGTTTTCTGCCCCAAATCAATTTGGGTATTGCCGGAAAAAATTGAAAAGTCTGCCAAGAACTCAAAGAAACTTCCTGCTTGTCCGACAACTTTTCCATAAATTTCTAAACTTCCGCTTTCCTTTGCCGGCAATTCTTCAATGAGCCAAATATTATTATCACTTTCGGGCTCTATATTCGCCCCGGAATATTCAAACCCCAACGGATAAAAAAGGTTTATTTTTAAATTTGAAATTGGCCGGTCTGTATTATTGAAATAATCTACTCTCATCATAAATTCATTTTCGGACACTACTGATTCTGGGAAAACTAAATTGAACCCAACGGAACTTCCTGATAGGGAAATGTTTTCTGAAATCTTTTTTTCAAATCGTGAAGAAAATCCCGGTAAACTATATTGAATATATCCTGTAAATTTTAAAATTGTGTTTGGCTCACCAACGGCTGTTAATTCAAATTCTTGGCTTCCTTTTGAGCCAGTGCCAACATTTCCTAATGATTTTCTAATAAAGTTTCCCTCTGGCTCGTCTGATAATGACCTCACTCCATTTGGTATTTCTACAACTAATACGACATCTTGTAGTAAATTTTGAGAATCATTTTCGTATTCAAATGATAAGTCAAATGGATTGGCTATTAATATTTCGTCAGGAACTGATATTGATATATTTATATCTGCCTCTCTTGAGAAAAATCTTTGGGCAATAAAAAATCCTTGGACAATTAAGACGATTGCCAAAACTCCCAATAGGGCGAATAGAAAAATGGGCTTCTTTCTTTTTTTGTAGAAATCTGTTGGAGCTTTTTTCTCTTCTTCTTCCTCGCCCATTTCAACTCTTCCAATTGGAGCGGATTCTCTCCACTCCCTTTTTTCCTCCTCAATTTCTAATTCGGGATATTCCTCCTCCTCTTCTATTTCTTCCTCATCCATCCCATATAATTTTTTTTCAATATCCTTTAATGCCATATATTATTTGATTATATTTTTGCTTATACCCCTCCCCGCTTTCAGCGGGGAGGGGTATCAATCTTATTTCATCTCAATATCCTTTAATGCCATATATAACATTCTAACAAAGCAAAATACCCTCCTCTTGACAGATAACTATATTTTTGGTAATGTGGCAAGTAGGAGGTAAACAAAATGATTGAAAAAAATTATTATATAATGACGGAATTATGGGCAGAAGCAGCGGATGGTAAAAAGTTAATATCTTTTGCCACAATATCACTTCCGCTTGAAAATGGAGGAGGAATTATTCCTTTTCGCCTTGAATCAGCAGAAGAATTGGCTGAGGCAATATCAAAAGAGAACAGAGTTGTTTGCCATGTCGTTGATGCAGATACCAATGGAATAGTAAAAACATTCGGTGGCGAGAAAAAACCCATCCAAACCAAGGAGAAAAAGAGCAAAGAAATATATTTTGTTCAGGTTATGACTGGTGAGCCGGGCAAAGAAGATGCTTGGAAATTTATTGAGAATTTGGGTCTTTCCATTGCCGATTTTGAAAATGATCCAAGAAAAATATTTGATAATTTAAAAAAGGCGATTGAGTATGCAAAATCAATGAATGAGGAAAAGAAAATACCTTGCAGAGTTGTTGATGATAAGGGAGAAACAAAACATTTAATCCCCATGCTCTATATAAGGAAGTTTAATCGTGTAAGCGGGGAAGACAATGTTATTACAGAGGAGGACGATGATGGACCGCCCATTAGGTTCGTTGGTGATGAAGAAATCGTTTCTTTCATCAATGGGCATATGGATTCGTTAGATCAACTGGATATTGTAGATCAGGACAATAATTTAGTAAGAAATGTTTATATAAGCGACTTACCAATAAAATCGCTGGAATAATTAAGGGGTGCAGGTGGAAATATCACCTGCGACCCCCTCTTTTTTTATTTCAAAAACCACTACTGAATATTTATTTAACAAATTATTTATACATCAAATTAATTAGCTTCAAAAATAGAATTAGCAAATTCTCATCTCTTTCTTTTTCTTTCCTTAATATATCTATCAAAAGCCTCTTTGCTCGTATACCAAATCCTTCCTTTTTTATGGGCATCCAATCTACCCTTTCTCGCCAAAAGATTTAAATATTTATCTAAACACCTCATACTTCCTTAATATGGTATAACCTTATTATTATTCCATACCATATTAAGAAAAAATAATCTTATGCCCTCTTTTTATTTACCTCACAAATCTCAAGATTGCCTCTGCGATGATGATAATGTGGATGATTGTTCCAACAACCAAGAAAGATAAATAGAACTTGCCCGGACGAAATTCTTTGGGAACTTTTCTTAATAACCCCCAAATAATAAAGATTGTTAAGACAGGAGTTGCCAATGCAGAAGTCGCCCCTGCTACAGCCACTAAAATAACAGGATTAGGGACAAAAAAGAAAATTCCCAATGCAGCAAGCCCAAATATTAAGGCAACAGAAATCCCCAATGGGCTTTTTCTTTTTTCCTCATCCCAATGCCCATTTTTAGAAAAAATTCCCCGAATAAGATTTATGATAGATGAGCAGCAACCGTTAAATATCCCTAATGAGGCAGCAACAAATGCAATAGTTATTGGAACAACAAACAACCAAAAAGACCACGGACCAAATATTTCTGTAAATATTAAAGACACTTCATTTACAACACTAAATCCATCAAGAACAGACCCTCTTGGCTTAAGAATTGTCGCTCCGGCGGCTAAGAAGACAGAGGCAATAATACCCACTGATAAAAAACCGCCCAATGCATCCCACCGCATTACCTTCAAATATTCTTTAATTTTAGAAAATCCACTATCTTTTTTTATTTCGCTTATCTTCTTCTTTTTCAAAAGCCACCCACTATAAGGAATCATCAATTCAGGTCCCGAGCCAGCACTCCAACCAAGAAGTGCCAAAAATACCAAAAAGGCAGAGCCACCTACTGGAAGTTCCCATGAGAAAACTTGTTGAATGTTTGGCGGGGCTAATATTATTGTTGTTATTACCCCAATAACTAATATCGCCCCAAAAAATAGCATTATTTTTTCAAAAAAACGATATTGATTTTTAAAAAAGACAAGCAAGGATAATAATATTATTAAGACTGGCCATATATTAAATAATGAAAAAGGCACTATTGCCGATAGCCCAGCAGTTGCCAATCCCAATAATCCCGCCAATCCTCCAATCATTATCACAAAATAAATTAACCAAAAAATTGATATCCACTTTCCCCATTTTTTTTCCTCCCACAATCTTGTGACTGGCTTGCCGGTCAAGATTGTCACCTCCATAATTCCTCTTTGAAGCCAAAAATCAATAAATACTCCGAGCCATAATATCCAAATAAATGCGAATCCATATTCTGCTCCTGCCTTTGTTGAGATTATTAATTCACCGCTTCCAATAGCGGCTATTGCCCAAACAAATCCAGGCCCCATCTTCTTTAATTTATCAATTATTTTTTTCATATTTATCATTAAAAAATTTATTTGTCTAACGATAATATTTTATCATTTTTTTAAATTGCTAAATAATATATCCTCAGCCCCTCCCCGCGGTGCGGGGAGATAATAATGCATGATTTTTTTATTTTTTTTTATTCAGGATTAAAAGAACAAGTATCTCCTCCCGCCCCGAAGGGGCGGGAGGAGATAGATATTCTTTATTATAAATTATAATTCTCTCACTAACAAAAATTTATATCATAAACACTCTACCACATTTTTTCCAAAAAAAAATAATATTTTCGGTGTCATTTTATATGATTTGATGCATCAACATAAGCATACCCCCTCCGCCCCTTCAGGGCGGAGGAGATATTAAAATTCTTTCTTTGAGAATCTCATTTGAGATTATCTTGTATTGGATAAAGATGGGTATTGCGATAATTTGATTTTTAATTAGAATATATTATTAAAGAGGGCCCATAGTTCAGCTGGTAGAATGCCTCATTTGCAATGAGGAGGTCAGCGGTTCGACTCCGCTTGGGTCCACCATAGACGATTTTACACCCTGTAAAGTCGTTTTTTTGTTTAGAATAAAGGCTGTTTCGCTGGTTCCAAATTCTCCTTTATCAAATATCACTCCTTTTGGAAATAGGAACCAATTTAATGCCCTTTGTTCTGTATATTCTTGATTATTCCAACTCTCCCCAATATTCTCTAAAAAGTAAAATGTTTCATTAAGTATATTCTCTAATCCCTTATCATTCCCGCCTTTAAACTGCCCTAAATCACTTTCTAACCCCCTTATTTCGCCCTCTAACCCCTCTAAATGCTCTCTTCCTGCCTCATCAGGAATAATCCCCTTTGCTATTTTCTCAATAACATTCTTTCTTTGCTCTTTTAATTTGATTATTCTAATTCTCGTCTTTTGCTCGTTTTTTATTTCATTCTTGATTGCCTCTTTCCAGTTAATCTCAATCGTTGTTTTTATTAAATCAGATATTTCTTTCTTGAAATTAAAGGTATTCAAATATTTTTTATAATCTCTCTCAAAATCTTCTTTCCTCATTCCTGAACCCAATATTTTATTACATCTATAATTTCCATATTTTCTGCCTTTTCTTCCAGTGGAATAACTGCCCGAATATTTATATCCCTCTTTGCTAAAAACAATATCCTTTAATGGAAAATTTGGATTAGATTTGTTGTATTTTCTTTTGCCATTTCTATTTATAATATCTTGAACTTTAAAAAATAATTCTTCTGATATAATCGGCTCAAAGATACCTTTTGCCGCTACCCCCATTTTTTCTATAATTCCACAATAAACCTTATTCCTTAAAATATCAGAAAAATATTGTTCTGAAACTGGCTTCCCATTATTTAATCTAAACCCCTTTTCTGTTATCATTTTTCTAACCTCCCTTCTCGTATATTTATCAGTTGCTACCAACTCAAAAATCTCTCTGATATATCTTGCTTTTTCCTCTATTATTTCTAAATTGGGCTTTCCAAATACCCTTCCATTTTTAAATCCAATCGGAGCCATCCAAGTATATCTACCCTCTATAATTGCATCTCTCATTCCTCCGCTACACCTCTCCCTTCTAACATCATTATCAAATTGAGCCCAACCAGCTAACATAGTTTCAGCAAATTTTCCAAAGGGGGTGTCATCAATATTTTCAGTAGCAGAATAGATTTGAATACCCAAATTTTTAAAGTGCCTTTTGATATTAGCATAATCCTCAACCTCCCTCGCTAATCTATCAACCTTATGAATTATTAAAGATTCTATTTCTTTATAATGCTTTGAGGCAAAAGACATCATTTCTAACAACTTCGTTCTGTTAGCTGTTTTAGCACTCTCTCCTTCTTCCCTAAATAATTTCAAAACTTCAAATCCTTTTCTATTAGCATAATCCCTACAAATTCTATCTTGCATATCTAAACTTGTTCCCTCAACTTGTTCTTTTGAAGAAACCCTAATATATATTAAACATTTTTTATTTCCTGATATTTTCATTTTTTCTTAAATAAGCATTTATAAAAATTTGAGATAATTTATTCAATTCAATGACTACAATATTTTTTTCCTCATCTGTTAAACTCAACTCATTTAATTTATCTCTCAATTTTTCTTTTAGTATCTCATTATCAACCATAAGCCAAAAGATGGAGATATTTTCTCCAAACTATCAGCTCAGCTTATCTAACACTAAAAGTAAATACGACTATTAAATTTTAATTTTTTCATTCAAAATTATCTGCCTTTCTTTGGCTCAATAATTTTAAATCTTTATTGTTTCTTCTGTCTCTATTCCTACCTCATTATTATCTTGAATTATTGATGAGACTTTGCCAAAACCTCTTTTCTTTATTTTATTGATAGCCTCCTTAACATCTTCGCCTGATAAAATTTTCTCGCTTTTCTTTATTTTTACAAGATATTTTTCATTAGTTTCTTTAATCTCCAAAGACTTATAATCCCTCGCCCTAATTATTCCTACAATTTCTTTTTCTTTATATCCTAAAATTTCCCAATCTTTTGTTAAATTATTTATTTCTCTAAAACTTCCCAGCCTTTCATTTCTAACAATCGCCCTTAATTGCTTTATTGATTCTAAAACATTATTTAAATTTATTGCGATACAAGAATGGTCATAATCTCTCTCATCTATTCCATAGCTGAAATGTATAAAATCACATACTTTTATTTTTTTTGTTTTCCCATTTATAACTAAAAACATTCCTATCCCCTGAAAAGCCAAATATAAACCCAACTTTAAAGGAACTCCACCTGTTTTTTTCGGATAAAATAAATCTCTTAATTTAATTAAATAATCCTTATCTATTCCTATTTTTCTCAATCTTTTAATTATCTCTAAAAATATCAAATCAATAGCATTTAATTTTCTCCATTCTTTTTTATCTTTTCTATTGTCAATAAAAACTCCATTTTCATTTAAATAATTTATATACCTGTAAGAGATTGGGCTGTCGGAAATTCTAAAATCCTTTTTATTCCACAAAGAAAATATTTTTAAGAAATCCAATCTCGTTTTATCCCCTTCTTTTAAAATTAAGGGGAGATATATTGATTCCAAGTATTTAAATTTGTTGGGTGAGCTCATAATAATCAAATCTTACTATATTGTATAATTTAATTATATAAAAATAAAATACCTTGTCAATAGGGTATTTTATTTTTTCTTTAATCTACTCAATCGCTCCCAAACTATACTCCCCGCCATCCATTTCCTCAAACATACTCCAATATTTTTTCTTTTTCTTATTCATTTGAATTTAAAATTTTTCTTTTTGAAATTTAAAGTTTTTTAATTTCTCGTTTTCACCATTTTAAAAGAGATTTTCCAAATAAAAATATTCTATTCCAAATATCTTTTTGAGTTTTTTTATTTTTTCAAAAAAAACATTTTTGTTTTTTAATTTTTTATCTTTTATACCAACTATCATTATGTTTTTATAAGTATGTTCGGTAGAAATAAATTCAAAAATTTGAGTTTTATACCCCTGCGACTCTAAAATTAGCCCTCTCAATGTGTCTGTTATTATTTCTGCCAATCTCTCTTTTAAAATTCCGTATTTAATAATATATTTTAATTCATTTTCTACCTTCAATTCTCTTCTAATTTGCTTATGACAACAGGGAGCAGTAATAATTATTGATGCATTAGAAAATATTCCTTTATAAATTGCATCATCAGTGGCTGTATCACATGCATGTAAGGCTACCAAAATATCAATGTCTTTTATTTGATAATCTTTTATGTTGCTTTTATAAAATTTTAAATTCTTGAAATTAGAATCTTTGGCAATATCATTGGATAAATTAATTAAATCTTCCCTCATTTCAACCCCTGAAATATGTGTATCAATTTTCAAATTATTGGTTAAGTAATCATAAAGAGCAAAAGTTAAATATCCCTTACCTGAACCCATATCAACAATATTGAGTTTTTTTCTGCCAATTAAATCTGATGACTTTATTATACTATCTATTATTTCAATATATTTATTTATTTGTCTAAATTTATTCTGCATACCTTTAATAATCCGACCATCTTCGGTTGCAATTCCAAGTTTTCTTAAATATTTATTATCTTTTATTGGAATCATTCTTGTTTTTTCTATATCGTGTTCTGTTGAGATAGAAGTTGGATAAGTGGGTTTATTGCAAGCCATTTTTGCTTCCATTCTTTTATTGAAAATAAGTTGAATATCATTATTAATTGTGAATAAAACAAAATTTAAAAATTTTTCTTCCAACAAAGATTTTATTTTATCTATTCCTTCTGCTATTGAATAATTTTTTGTTATATCTTTTGTTTTGTATTTATATACAAATGATAATTTTTGTCCCTTTTTGATTTTTACTAATCTAATGAAGACTTTTTTTAAATCATCATTTTTAAAAATAGGCTTACTCATTACCAATTTTACAAAAATATTATTTTTAAATGATGATTCTATTTCTTCAATAAATTTTTCTTTGTTTTTGTCTTTCATAAAAAAGCACTGAATTTAAAAATATTTTATTCAAAACCTAAACCACACTTCCCAAACTATATTCTCCGCCATCCATTTCCTCAAACATACTCCAATATTTTTTCTTTTTCTTATCTATCTCCATATCTCCTACAATAATAAAATCTAACGGCTTCAACTTCACTCTTTTAATTTCTAAATAATCTTGAAGTGTTTTTATAATCTCCTTATCGTCATCGGATGGCTTCGCTTCTCCGCTCGGATGATTATGAATAAGAATAAAATATTTTGCTTTCATTAAAAATCCATAGCCATAGACATCATCAAAATCAATTGTCGTTTCATTTTTGGAGCCAGTGCTTAAAATACTATAAACCTTTACTTCTAAATTTTTATCTAAATACAAAACAATCAAAGTTTCTTGTGCTTTATCTTTGATACTTTCAAAAACATCATATATTTGCTCGGGGCTTCTAACTTGCCCTTTTATCTTATTTTGATACTCTCCTTTTACTAATTTTATATCCAATTTTTTAAGATATTTCATATTGATATTATTATACACTATTTTTTTGTTTATTGGTAGGATTATCTATTATCCCTTATATTTCCTAATAAAATCAAATAACTTTATTTATCACAAGACATTTCTTCTAATTTATTTTGATATTCTTTTTTTATTAACTCAAAATTTTTTATACTTTCCAAAGAACTATTTATTGATAATTTAGATTTATCACGACTTTCATTTGCGGAAGTTTGTGCTTTATCTATCAAGTATCCATTATTTGGAATACCAATAGCATTATAGACATATTTAGAGCTTAAAATTAATAAATCAAAAGCATCTCTTAAATTATTTGTATAATCATACAAGGTATTTTTTATTTCCAAAATACTTAAAAAAGATAAGTTTTTTAAATCATTCGTTAAATTTTCTATTTTATTTATACGATTAAGAAAAGTGTCTTTCTTCTCTTTAATCCTTTGATACCCATAAGATAAATCATTTGACATATCAAACATTTCTAAAAAACTATTAGTGGTTTCACTGATTTGAGACCAAATAAATTGTATTTCATTATAAAAAGAATCAAACTCTTTTTTCAATTCTTCGCATTTTTCATTATTTATTGGAGTTGTGATAGGTGTTAATTTAGGAGTTGGAGTTGAGGTTGGGGTTGGTGTGGCAATAATTATAGGGGCTGGGGATTCTTTTGGAATTGTTAGGGCGACAATCCTTTTTTCTTTTAATGATTGCTCCTTTAAGTTGTCTATTTCTTTTTTAGCATTATCTAATTCTTCTCTTTGTCTTTTAATTTCATTTAATCTTTGCTCCTCTAACTCCTCTGCTATTTTAATATACTCTGCCTTTTGTTTTTTATTTTCTTGATATTTACTAATTCCGACAATACCACCCCCAACAATTAAAGAGGCAATCACAATAACTATTGATAAAACTTGTATAAATCCATTATATACTCTCATATTTTATATCTTATTCTTAAAACAGAAAACATAAAGCTCTCCGCCAGAATGATAACCTTTCGGCTATCCACCATCAGTTTCCCGATGGGACTTCTACAAGTAAGCTGGACGAAGAGCTTAATATACTCGTAGAAGTTTTTTGCCATACCTTATAATCTCTTATAAGGGTTAGGCAATATTCAATTTTCAACTATATTCTACCAAAAAGATAAATATTTTCAACCATTATTAAACCTCACTATAATCTAATTTATTTTTTTAACTATTTCTTTTGGCATTACTATTTCAATTACCTCCACTCCTTTGTTTTCTTGATTTATATCTGTCTCAAATTTTTGTGAAAACTCATCTTTCTTTTTTCTCTCTAAATACCATTTTGCTATTTTAGGATTATCTAAATTGCTAAAAATAGTTTTTCTTGCCCTTAATATTGGGTTGTGCTTTAAACCCTCTTTTCTGTCGCTTAATTCAGGTTTTTCTTTCAAATATCTATATAGACTATCCTTTGAAATATCAGCATAAAAACAAGCTTCAAGGTCTGTTCCACCCATAGCCCAAACTTCCTCTAATTTCGCAACCACTCGCCCCTCATTTTTTCCATCAAACCATTTTCTTCCCACTTTTGATTTTTTAATCACTTTTTTCCTCATTTTTTATTATTTCAATATAACAATCAGGGGTATCTTTAGAGCATTTATAAAATAAGGATATATTATTTATCATTCCCCTTTCTGTTGTTGAAAGAAATGTATCAAATCTAATCTCTCTTTCTTTTTTATGGTTTTGTGGGTTTCTAAAAACATTTTCAAACCAATTAATCGTAGCGGGTATTCTTGCTTCTGAATAAGGGATAGTCGGAATATAAGGAACAACAGAGGCATTAAATAAAAGACGGGTTGTTGTTTTTATTTGAGGGACAGAAAGAGATTTTGGTCTAAAAAGGTGTCCGCCAGAATTAAACTCCTCCAATGTGTTATCAATATAATTATTGAATTTTATATAAATACTATCCCAATCTGTCAGAGGTCTTTCATTCACAGAAATTTCAGCGAAAAGATAAATTTTAGAAAAATCCCCATATGCTTTTAAGTTTTTTGTTAAATCTTCATCATCTTTGTTCTCCATATTAGAGAGTTTATTTTCTATCAAAATTTCTTTATCCAAACTACTCAGAGATTGGAAATCTGAAAAGATATTTTCTTTTATTTGTATAGGGGAGGTTTCTCTTATATTGTTAATTTCGTTATCAGAGATATTAAAAACTACTCTCAATTTATCAATGCCTAAATCTATTAATTGTATAAATCCAAACATAACAACCATAACAACAATAAATGTTATCACTGCTCCAAAATAATTTTTATTATTCTTTATAAAATTAATCATAATCGTATTTAAAATATTTAATCGTATAACAAACCAAGCAAATAACAATAATTCTTTTAAGCCATAAAACTGAAAACTTATAATCCATTGAAAATAATGTCTGCCACCTAAAAGTTTTATTTTCTTTTAATGCTGATAAGAATATAATCCCAAAAGCAATAAACAATAATTTAAGAATAACTGAATCGCCATTGTTTATGATACTTAAAATTTTTTCCACTATCTTTCCTAAAAAGCAGTAGATAATAGCAATTATCAATGAAAAATTAATAAGCTGTATGATAAATGTTTTTCGTTCTCTTCTAAAACTATTAAAAAATGGTTTGAGATATTCTGAAAGATTTAAGAATAACTCATTTTTTAAATCTTTATCTGATTGATACTTATAGAGATTATTCTTATTCATAAAAATAAAAAACTCAAAAAAACCTGTCCTCTTTGAGACTTAATTTAGTTTAATACTATCAGAAAATTAAACTATTTCAAATCTCAATCCTCTCTTATATTTATTTCTAATCCATAGAGGTATTATATACTCCCTTGAAATATAGCATTGTTATTTTCTTTATTCCCTTGTAGTATTGAATAAAGGGTTTTTAACTCATTAACATATCGGTTCCAAAACAAAAAACTATCTTCCACCATAGACGATTTTACACCCTGTAAAGTCGTTTTTTTGTTTAGAGCAAAAATCAAAATTAGAATTCTATGTGCAAATTTGACAATAGAGAATAAATAAATTAACATATTGAAATATGGACGAGCAGAAGGATGATAAAAAACTATATGAGTTTAGTTATTTGATTAGCGACCGCCTTAGCGAAGATGAGGTCGTGAGTTTTTTGTCAAAAATGAAAGAAGTATTTTCTTCAGAGGGAGCAGAAATTATCAAGGAATCCGCCCCCAAAAAAATGAAGTTAGAATATTCAATAAACAAAAGAGATTATGCTTTTTTTGGATACTTTCATTTTCAAATATTACCTGAAAAAATAGACAAAATAAAGGATTCTATTAGATACGAAGAAAATCTTATAAGATATTTAATAATCAAACCGGGTAGGGCCGACGAGGAGAAATCAGGTGAAAGATTAACAGAAGGTGGTATTGAAATAATGAAGCGAAGAGGAACAAAGAATAAGGATGGTAGAAAAAATATAAAATCAGAATATGAAGAAAAAAAGCCGGTTGATGATATTGCCTTAGAAGAAAAATTAGAAGAAGTTGAGAAAATAAGTTAATAGATTTTTAATTATTAAGATGTTGGATTTAGATAAATCCCCCCCCTAATAAAATAGTTTAAATAAAACAACAAGTCATTTATAAAATAAATAATATGAATTACAATAAAGTATTTATATTGGGGAATCTCACAAGAGATCCCGAAGTAAGAACTACTCCATCCGGTCAAAGTGTGGCAAGTTTTGGGGTGGCAACAAATCGTTTTTGGAATAATCAATCAGGTGAAAGACAACAAGAAGTTGAATTTCATAATGTAGTCGTATGGGGCAAGTTGGCCGAAATCGCTGGGCGATACCTAAACAAGGGAAAATTAGTCTTTATTGAGGGAAGATTAAAAACAAGGAATTGGGAAGACCAATCTGGAGTGAAGCATTATATGACTGAGATTATTGCCGATAACTTTCAAATGGGACCAAGGACAGGTGGAGAGGGTGGTGGTGGCTATTCACCATCATCAAATAACGATTCAGACATCACTGCTCCTCCCACAATAAACGAAGATGAGATAACTAGCCCAGATGATTTGCCGTTTTAATTTTAACTTAATCAAATAAAAAATATGAAACAATGTTATTTTTGTAGCCAAAATAATAATGACGTAGATTATAAGGATACTGAAACCCTTCGTCGTTTTATTACTCCTTTTTTCAAAATAATGACAAGAAGGAAATCTAATGTTTGTGCCAAACATCAAAGAAAATTATCCCGTGCAATTAAGAGGGCAAGATTTATGGCCCTTCTGCCTTATGTTCCTTAATTGATACTAACAACAAAAACAAAATCACCCACAAGGGTGATTTTGTTTGTTAAAAAAATAAGCGGCTCATATCTCGCACAGAGTGGATATAATCCCGCCTTTTTATTTCTACTCAATAAGGTCTGCGAACCCTCGCCGCTTGCTCATTTTCTATTGCAACAGAACTAGTGTCCCCCCATTTATTACAGGCATGAATTTCTATTTCTACGGGATGTATTTCAATAAGGCTTAATTTTAACAGAATTTTCGTTATCCAATCTTCTTTTATAACACTAAAATTATTTATAATTCCTTTGATCTTGTAAAATAAATTTTTTCTATTTATTTTGTTGTGGTGATAAGAAAGGATGTCTTTAGTGAATAGATTCTTTTTATCTTCTATCTCTCGTTTGATTTTCAAAGCTCTTTTATAAAATAATAAGCAAAAGTTAATTTTGAAAATAATCTTTGCTAATGAATACTCGCCCTCAACAGAATGTAAAAAATTATTCAATTCAAATTTTATTTCTTCCATTATACTTTTCTCCTATATTTATTTAATTTTTAAATTTCTGACCATTATTTATCATCCACATTTTTAATAACTTGTCAAATTTATTTTTTATTTATTTTATTTATGATATAATTATTGTAATAGAATATGCAATCAATATCTCTCCCCGCCCGTCCGCCGAAGGCGGGCAGGCTACCGGAGTATTATCCGCCCGCCTGGGGCGGATGTGCCACCTCTAGCGGACAGGCATGACAAGAATGAAATAGAAATGACAATAGAAACAATGCTTAAATAATAAACATATGGAACAATTTAATCCACATAAAGAAAAATTAGATTATCTATTAGACTTAACGGCCAAGGAAAAGGCCTCTGACTTACATTTCGCCGTTGGGCGAAGACCAACATTGAGAATTGATGGACGACTCACTGCATTGAGCAAGGAGGAGGTAATGACAAAAGAAATGGCAGAAAATATGGCAAGAGCATTGGTGCCAGATTATCGCTGGGATGAATTTATTCAAGAGAGAGAATTAGATTTTTCTCACAGTCTAAATGATAAAGCAAGATTTAGAGTTAATGTTTATTTTCAAAAAGGAAATGTCGCAGCCGCTCTTAGATTAATATCTTCTAAGATAAAAACAATTGAGGAACTGAACTTACCACCCGTTCTTCATGATTTCACTTATCCAAATCAAGGATTTGTTTTAGTTGTTGGCCCAGCAGGTCAAGGAAAATCAACAACATTAGCAGCATTGATTGATGAAATAAATCATAAGAGAACGGAGCATATAATCACCATTGAAGATCCAATGGAATATGTCTTCACTCAGGATAGGTCAATTATTGACCAAAGAGAAGTTCTCAGCGATACTCCAAGCTTCAATCGTGGAATGAGATCAATTTTAAGACAAGACCCCGATGTAATAATGATAGGAGAAATGAGAGACAGAGATACTATGCAAACGGCCATCACGGCTGCCGAGACAGGGCACTTAGTTTTTTCAACTCTTCATACAAATTCGGCCGCCCAAACAGTGGATAGAATTATTGATAGTTTTCCAGCTGCCCAGCAAGGACAAATAAGGTCTCAGTTGGCCTCCACTCTTTTAGGTATTGTTTCTCAAAGATTAATCCCAAGACTTTCAGGAGGCAGAATCCCCGGTTATGAGATAATGATAACCAACTCAGCAATAAGAAACCTTATTCGTGAGGATAAGACATATCAAATTGATTTAGTTATTGAGACAAGTGTTCAAGAAAAAATGATTTCACTCAATCGCTGTCTTGCTAATTTGGTAAGGCAAGGAGAGATATCGTTAGAGAGCGCCCAAACTCATTCTCTCAACCCAAATGAGTTGGCAACCCTATTATCCCGATAATTGTTTTCATAATTTTAGAGTTAAAAAAGCAAGGAATATCTTAGGAAGGTTTTTGGAATAAAATATCCCCTCCAAAGAGGGGCTTGTGTTTTTAGCGAATTACGATTATTCATTCATCTCTTGATTCAAGGCAATAAGTTTCTAATATCTCTTGCCCGCCCCAAAGGGGCGGGCAAGAGATATCTTTTATCTTATATCTATTTCAAGGCATAGAGACATCTTGATTTTTTAATAATTTCTGATATTATAAGGTTAAATGTTTGGAATTATATCAAAATTTATTACCCAAACTATTGCCAATGGTATTGGTATTCTTGCCATTGCCTACTTAGTCAATGGGGCATTCTTTAATGGTGGGTGGCTTGAGTTATTGGAGATTGCTGTTGTTTTAGCTATTCTTAATATAATTGTCCGACCGATTTTAAAGTTGATATTTGGACCACTAATAATAATTACCTTGGGAATATTCAGTTTAGTCTTGAATGGGGCAATCTTGTGGGCGGCGACATTCTTGTTTCCTCAATATTTGATAATCCCTTTTTGGTGGCCTCTAATATGGGCAACTCTCATTATTTCAGTTATTAATATAGTCTTTGGAGTGGCAAGAAAGAAGGATTAGAGAAATTTTAGATTTTTTTGAGAGAGAACACCCCGTCCAGCCAAAGGCTGACCACCCCTCTATTAGAGGGGAATAAAAAAAGCAAAATATGAATAATAATATAATAAGCATTATACAAATAGTAATATCAATTGTTTTGATAATATTTATCTTGTTTCAGCAAAGAAGCTCCGGAATAGGCGGAGCATTTGGTGGCGGCTCAGGCGGAGGCGAATTTTATCACAGCAGAAGAGGATTAGACAAACTCCTTTATAGAGGAACAATCATATTAGCCGTTCTTTTCTTTCTTTTTAGTGTAGCCATCTTCGTCTTTGATTAGAAATGAAAGATTAGATTTGCTTATGAAAATCAAAAAATTTTTAAAAAAATCATTTTGGAAAAATTTTTTAAAAATAATAAATTCTAAAGACAGAATTGTTTTTTTGTCATCTTTATCTGTCGCGATAATCTGCTTAATTATAATATTAAGTGGCTGGTATTTTAATAATACCAAATTGTTGCCCAGAAATGGAGGAGTATTAAAGATAGCCCAAATTGGACAACCCACCGCAATAAATCCAATTCTTGCAGCGAATGAAACAGACCAAGAATTGTTAGGAATATTATTTAATGGATTGGTAAAAATAGACGATCAAGGAAAAATAGTAAATGATTTAGCTGAGGATATAGAAATAAGTGACGATTTTTTGACATGGAAAATAAAATTGAAAGAGGATGTCAAATGGCATGACGGCGAGGACTTTAATGCCGATGATGTGCTATTTACAATTTCATCAATTCAAAATTCAAATAGTAGAAGCCCATGGAGATCATTGTGGCAGGGTGTGAGAGTAGAAAAAGAAGGCGACTTCACGATAATATTTCAATTAGGAGAAGAGCAATCTTTCTTTGAGGAAAATCTAAAACAAAAGATTGCCCCGGAACATATTTTTCAAGATGTCCCATTATCAAACCTATATCTTTCTGATTATAATTTTCAGCCCATAGGCACAGGTCCTTATATATTTAATCGTTTTGAAAAAAGCAAATCAGGATTTATAAATTCATATTATCTTGAAAAAAATAATGACTATTATTTAGACGAGCCATTCATTTCTAATTTGGTTATTAAATTTTATAAGACTGAGCCGGAGGCAGTTAAAGCATTTAATAATAGAGAGGCAGATTTTGTTGCTGGAATTTCGTCATCGTCAATAGATGATATCAATAGAAAATTTAATGAGGTTGGCCTAATTCTCCCAAGATATTTTGCTGTATTTTTAAATGAGGGTATTCACAGGATTTTTTCTGAAAAAGATGTGAGAAGGGCGATGTCTCTATCTATTGATAGGGGTGAATTAATTGAAAATGTTTTTTCAGGAAGGGCAGATATTATTTTCGGTCCCACACCTTTTAACATAAATGATTTAGATTATTCTTTATCTGATGCAGAAAATATTTTAATAGGGGCGGGTTGGGAGGACCAAGATGATGATGGGATAAAGGATAAGAAAATAAATTCTGGTGATATATTGCCTGTTCCATTGGAATTTACAATGATTACCCCGCAATCCAATGAATTGATTGAGGTTGCTTCTTATCTAAAAAAACAATGGGCGAAGATTGGAATAAGGGTAGATATTAAGGTTGTTCCTGTTGATGAATTAGAGAGGGAATATTTCAATTCAAGGGTTTATGAGGCGATGTTATTTGGAAATTTGGCAAATTCGCAGTTTGATATATTTCCATTTTGGCATTCATCTCAAAGATTTTATCCGGGGATGAATTTGGCTATTTATAATAATAGTGAAGCGGATGATTTATTGGAAGATATCAGAAAAGAATTTAATCCGATTGATAGGGCTGATTTGTTGGAGGAGGTGGGAGATATTATCTCCAATGATTTTCCTGCGGTATTTCTTTTCAATCCTTGGTATAATTTGGTTTATTTCACTGGTTTAAATATCGGTGATGAGAGTTCAGGCTTTATCTTGCCTAATGATAAGTATTCAAACATCCACAAATGGTCCCTCCGAACAAAGAGAGTCTGGAAGTAATTTTTTGAGATAATAAAAAAAGAGGTGCAGACGATATTCCCGCCTACCCCCTCTACTCATATTAAATGTGATGATGAGGATATTCTTCGGCTTTAATTTCTCTGACCACTCCTCTCTTCTCATCGGTTATTCTAGCTCCGCAAGGGCAGAATTCTGGATCGTGGTAACTTGTTTTTAAAAATTTAGCCATCGCTTCGCCAACTGATAAAAATGGAGTAGGATCTCCCTTACCCGCCGAAAAACGAACTTTATGCCAATCTTTTGAAATCACACTATACTCTTCCACGAAAAATCTTTTTAGGGGACTATATAAAAGACTACTCACTCCTAATAGATGTGCCTCGCAATTCAACTGAGTTTCTACTGATTTTTCTCTGGCTTTTTTTATTGCCTCTTCTTTGCTTGATAAATCTCCTGCATTGGAACTATTTCAAATTAACAAAAAATATATTAAAATATGATAAAATGAGGTCAAAATATAAGTTTTTTAAAAACAAATATGACAAATATAAAATTTTCTTTCAAGCATATATCAAAAAATAAGAAATTATTAAATACC
>JBFEPE010000012.1:0-23506 GCA_041550235.1 Minisyncoccia bacterium | reverse complement strand
TGGTATTTAATAATTTCTTATTTTTTGATATATGCTTGAAAGAAAATTTTATATTTGTCATATTTGTTTTTAAAAAACTTATATTTTGACCTCATTTTATCATATTTTAATATATTTTTTGTTAATTTGAAATAGTTCCCTGGATTAAAGAGAACCCCAGCAAAAGAGTGACGAGTGCACAAGTTGTGAATGCCACAAAAAGGAGTGAGTATTCGATGGGGGGATATTATGGATTCGCTCTCCCATCCGGAATGTTGGTCGTTTTTGAAGACCGAAATCAATAGTTGTGATAAAAAAATAGTAAAAAAAGAAAAATTGGCAAGTCGGGATGGCTCGCCAATTTTTTTTTAAAAATAAAATTTATTATTAAACTAACCCCGCCCACGGGGGGGCGGGGAAATCTCTCGTATTATATCTAAATATCCTATTGAACAAGGGATGTGATGACCTTATCTTCCTCTAATACACCATCAACTATCTCAATATCCCCATCAGACCCGCGAAGACCAGTTATCACTTTTTTCTCAATAACAAGACCATCTTCGCCTAAAATATTCACAAACTTATCTCCGTTTTTAGAAAAAACTGCTCTTTGAGGGACAATCAAAACATTCTCCTTCTTATCAGAAAGAATATCAATATTAGCCGTCATCCCAGAAAGTATCCTCTCATCCAACTCATCAAAAACAATAGTCGTCTTATAAACAGCCACCCCCTCAATCATTGTCGCAGCAGGATCAATAGCAGAAATTTCTGCTGAAAAAATAACATCACTACCATAAGCATCAAGTGATATATCCGCCTTTTTGCCAACTGAAATACTTGAAATATCAATTTCTGCAATATTCGCCTCCATCTCAAATTTCTTATCAGAGATTAACCAAACAACAGGAGTATTGATTGAAACAATTTCCCCTTCTTTAACATCAACCCTTGTTACTATCCCCGAAAAACTGGCCCTCAAAATTGTTTTCTCTAAATCCGCTTGAGCCTTCATCCAATTCGCCATCGCCGACTTAACTACAGCCGACTGAGCTAAAATTTGCTCATCAGTATATCCAGCCAACTTTAATGTTAAATCATCCTCTGCAACTGCTAATGAATTTTTTGCAGAATTTAATTCTGCCTTCGCGATAGAAATGGCAGAAATATTATTAGATTTCTGAACTAAAACATCCTGCATCTTTGATGATAATGTATTTATTTCACCACTTATCAAAGACTTTTCGCTTGCCAAATTTGCTTTTTCCGTTGCAGTCAAACTGCTTGTTATTGGAACAGCATCTAATGCTCTCGCTGTTTTTTGAAGAGCAAAAAATAATTCTTCAGAAACCTGATAAATAAATTCCCCCTCATCATCTATGCTAAGGTTATTAATTTTTTCAAAAGTGCCGCTATTAAGCCCACTAATTAAATTGCTTGGCATAGATGCCCCGGCAACACCAAATAGGGAAAAAATAGCATTGGATTTCTCATTTGCCAATTCTTGACTCTCGGGATTAGAGTTTAGAAAATATAATAATTGAATATCACTTAATGTAATTAAAGCACTTTTCGCCGCGATAGACGATTTAATACTGGCTGAAATTAATGCCGTATAATCACTTGTCAAATCTATTTCTGATTTTTCTAAAATAATTTCTAAATTATTTTCGCTATCCTCAACTACTCTTTTTGCATTATCAACTGCTGTTTGGACTTTTGCGATTTCCTCCTCCCTCGTTCCACGATTCATCTCTTCCAATTTTGCAAGTTCTGCTTCATAACTTGCATTCGCCTGAAGAACTTGAGCAGATACATCTTTATTTGAAAGAGAAACTATTTTTTGACCAGAAAAAACCTTGCCCCCCACTTCAACAAATACATTTTCTACCTTACCGCCTCTCTCAAATCCAAGTTCAACATTTTGACTCGCTCTCACTCTCCCTGTTACACTTATTTCAGAAATAATTGATCCTTTTTCTGCAATAATAAAACTATGCTCATCATCTGAGCCTAATCCGAATATCATTATTATCAAAGCAATAAGAATTATAATCGCGGGAACAAAAAATACTGGTTTTTTCCAATTTATTTTTAAGAAGTTTTTTTTATTCATACTATATTCTTGTGTGGGATATCGTTACCCTCACTTCTCCAGCCAAATTCATTTCTATAAGAATACTGAATGATTCATTCTCATTGCTTGCATAAATGAAATCACTCTCGGTCATATTATCAATATTCCAGCCTTCGCCCTCAAAGAAATTCAAAAAATCATTGAAAACTGCCCCCTTTGATTTGTCTGAAATATATGTGATAGTTCTTATTTCTTCTCCTGTTTCATAATTAGCAAGTGTGGAATCTTCTAACTTTATTTCTGGCTCAATTGGGAGAGTTAAAAATACTCCGAAAGGAATCTCATAATCAAGAGTCCCAACAATTGGAGCGACCTCCTCATTCTTTGCCACCTCACATTCATCACCACATCTATAAACAAAGTATCCTGCCACTATCAAAGTGACAACGATTATTGCCAATATAATTCCTGTGAGATATCCCCTCTTTTTTCCTTCTTCGCCAATATTTTGATTTATTATTTCTGCCATATTTTATTTATACTAAGAGCCAAATAATTGCGGCGACGATAATGACGATTATCGCCCAAACCAACCAGCCACTACCTTGAGTTTGCTGGGTCTGAGGTTGAACCTCTTGCTGGCTTTGGCTACTCATTTGATCTGATGAAACCATTTCAGGTTGAGAATCAGGTATTGATTGCCCCATTTGAGATTGAGGTTGCTCTGACTGATTCTGATTCTGATTTTCTTCTTCTCCATTCATATTTTTTTTAATTATTTAAAATTATAGAAAACGACTTAATATAATTATACACCCTCTAAATATTAGTAGCAAATGATAATGTGGAAAAATATCTCCTTCACATTTTTTACCTATTGCCTTTCACCCTATTGTGAGTTTTGCACAGCATTTGACAATTCTTTATACTGCTCTCTCCTCCCTTACTCCATGCTGATACATGGTCGGCATCCATTTCATCAAAACCCCAAATCTTACTTTTATTAGCATCGTGTTCCATTTTACAATATGGACAATTTGATTCCTTTTTTTCTTTTGCCTTTTTAGTTTGTATTTCATAAACTGATTTTTTAATCGCCTCGTCAAAAAAACGAACATTCAATAATTTTTTATCTTTACATCCCCCAAGGACATATTCAAAGACTCCTCTGCGATTTTTTATATAAGGATCAGCATAGAGTTTATGAACCATGTCTGAAATCTTAATTGGGTTATATATTTTTTTGTGATACTGCTCATATAATCGCCCCCATTCTAATCCGCACATCTCACTTTCTACATCACTGAATACATCGGAAACCCAATTAATCACACTATTGAAATATTTTTTTAACTCATTGATGCTATTATCAAAACGATGATGGCTCATATACTCATCTATTTTACCCCTGCTCACCCAATTTAATGCTTGCTCTAAAAATGCTTGCCGGTTGGCACTACCTTTTATATAGGCGCCCCATTTTTGGATATTAGAATTTTGGCTATTACTGAACTCTTCCTTGCCAAGTGTCACAAATGGCCCAGAATATACTGCATTAAATATCTCTTGAGTATTTAGTGGGATACCAGCGATATTTATTGTTTCAAACCATTCTTTTATTTCGCTTTCTTCACCCTCGCACTCATAAATAAGCAAAGTGGTTTCTAAAATTTTATCTTGTTTATCTTTTGCCATGCCAGTGAAATATTGTTCCATTCCATTTTCATTTTTTATAGTAAATTTATCAGTTATGAATCGCCCAAGACTGGTGATTCTTTGTTGCCCATCTAAAACTTCTAAATTATCATCGCCCACTTTATTAAAATAAATCAATCCTATCGGGTAGCCTTTTAAGATTGAATTAATAACAGCAATTTCTTTTTTGCCACCATCAGAAGAATAGATATAATTTCGTTGATATTCCGGTTGAATTGTTAATTTGCCAGACAAACCAAATAATCCCTTGCCTTCAAGTTCGTTGTACTCAAACCCTTCGCAAACATCTTTTATAGTTATTTCAGTTTTCAAATTAGTTTTCATATTTTTATTATTTAATATCAAATAAATATATCGTCAAGGGCAATCATTTCTAATTTTCTTAGTTATCCACAAATTTTGACATTATATTAATTTAGAGTATAATATAATTATTAAGATGGAGACTGGGAATGCCCGGGCTCTATCTTATTATTAAGGAAATATCTTTAAACCATATCCAGAAATTCTTCCGTTTTTACTTCTAAATTTATGCTTAATTACATCAAATGATTTATTCTCTTTGCTCCCAACATAACGAGCTATAGGATAAGCTATTAAATCAGATATTTGATGTCCATTATGGTTTTGCTTCTTTTCAATGAATTCTATTTTTTGTATTCTTTGTTTAAATCTATTGGGCGAAATGTTATGCCTGCCCCCATTAGAACCATGTTGCATAATTAGAGTATAAACTCCTAATAAATCAGCATTGCTTTTTGAATCCCTAGATTCAACAGAAATGTATCCGATATCATTATTTTCTTCCAAAAAATACAAAAATCTTTCTATCAAAAAATGAAGTGATAAATTATAAGGATTTGAGGGATCAAAATACCCATCTTTTAATTCCTGTTTTTTTATAACAGAAGCCAAGACCAAAAAAGGCAAATCTTTTATTAATTTATTCAAATCGGCATAAAAATTTTCTTTAGTATTTTTATTCAAAAGAATATTGAATGGTCCTTCGCATTTCCTTATTTCACGAGAATGAAAAATCACTTTATTATCATCAAAATATTTTATTTTTAGCAAATCGATTTCAAAATCACATTTTTGAAGATATTCATCTTCATCAAAAATACATCCAGCCAAACAAAAAAGTGGAAATTGATTATCAATTTTTTTCAAACTATGATCTCCTGATTCATCCAAAAATAATACTTTCATATTTTTGTTATTATTATTTAATTTTCTTATACCTAATAAAAATTCGACTATAACATCTCTTGCCATTTATATATCCTCTATCTAACTTACCTCTCCATTTGGGATTAATCAACTTTGGAAATAATCCTTCTTTGATATCATAATCACTGCCTAAAATCTCAAATTGCTCTGGATTATACTTATCTAAAAAACTGATTGGGACACCCATGACACCATTATAATCGCTTGGGATATTTTTTACTAATGAAACTTCTATTGCATTATAATTATCATATTTCTCAAAAGGTTTTTTTGTTGCAAACTTAATTATCTCTGACTTAGCCATAAAATCTAATGGCTGATGACGTCGTCCATGGTCAAGATTTGTAAACCAACGAATGCCTTGAACCCTTGTAATGTAAACTTTTTTGCCTAATTCATTCATTTTTATTTCACGAACTTGTTCTAAATTGGCAATGCTTTCAGGTATTTCAAAAAACATTGCACCAGCATTGATTTTATAATTATTGCCCAACCAAATTTTATTCCCTTTAAGCAAGGGAAAAACTTCCTTGTAAGTGATCGCATTCATATTGCCGATGATCAAAAACTTCTTATCATAATCAACAAGTTGCTTTACATACTCACGAAATAGACTGAAGGGCGGATTTGTTACCACAATATCGGATTTTTTTAATAAACTTATACACTCATCACTACGAAAATCACCATCGCCCTCTAAGGGCATCCACTCGTTGTTTTTATTTGCCCTTAATTGCTTAGCAACATCTTCCAAATCAAATTCACCATTGCCATCCATATCACCAACTTCATTGATAATAAATTTATTAGCAGTTATTTTAGAGCGACCCTTTGTTTCTATAAGAGTTTTATTATCGCCGAATAATTCCAGCTGTGTATTAGCTATTGGCGATGGCTTATAACTAGTAGTGATTAGTCTTTTTAATCCAATCCTATCAAAATTCAACACAAAATATTTAAAAAAATTGCTCTCAAAAGGATCATCGCAATTACAATACACTACTTTTCCTTTGAATACATCAGGATTATATTCTAAATATGCCTCAATCTCTTTTTGGATATCGCCATATTGAGTATAAAACTCATCATTCTTCTCTCTTTTCGCATTTGTAAGATTTTTATTTGCCATATTTTAATTAATTTCTTAAATGCTCGGGGACAGGGACTTGAACCCCGATTGCTTGAGCCAGAATCAAGTGTCCTACCATTAGACGATCCCCGAATTATTAAACCCTAAATCTTTCCTATTTTTCAAAATTCCAACCTAATTTAATCATATTTTCTCTATTCTACATCAAATTAAATGAGAAAACAAAGATGCGGGGGAGTGAGATTTATGATATAATCTCATCAATATGTTTTTTGAATCAAAAAGAGGCAGAAAAATTAAAGACACTAACCACTCATTCTTAGAAGCAGAAGAAATACTTCTTCACCGCCAAGCAAGAGAGCAATTAGGAGATGGGATTATAAACCAATTAGAATCACCCATTAAAAACTGGGGGATAAAATTATTGGGAATTTTAGGGATTATCACATTACTTATATGCCTTGGAATAATATTCAATCTCAATGTGATATCAGGAGAAAATTTTCAAGCAAAGGCAAGAAAGAACTCATTTCAATATATACCCATTCCAAGTGAAAGAGGCCTAATTTATGACAGAGAAGGCAAGCCGTTAGTAGAAAATAATCCAACATTTGATTTAGTGCTATATCCAAATCAACTTCCATTTGAAGAAAAATCACGAAAAGAATTAATTTCCAAAACAGAGGCATTTCTAAACCTTGAGGAAGGAGAAATATTAAAAAAAATTACTATCGACAACAATTTCTTATCAAATATTATTTTGAAAAAAAATATTTCAAATGAAGAAGTGATATCAATTGAAAGTTATTTCTCAAAAGATCCAGCCATTTCGGCTGTAAAGGAAAACAATAGAAAATATTTCAGCCCATTTCCATTTAGTCATATATTAGGATATTTAGGGGAGCCGACAGAAGAAAATTTAAAAAATAACGAATCTTTGTGGAATTTTTCCAAAATAGGACAGTTCGGAATAGAAGCAAAATATGATGAGTATTTAAGAGGAGTGCCGGGCGAAATTTCAATATTAAGAAATGCGAGAATGGAAATATTAGGACAAGACAAATCAAGAGACCCACAGAATGGATATAATTTAAAGATAAGTATTGATAAAGAATTTCAAGAATATCTTTATAACCGATTGGAATACCAAACAGGACAACTACAAAGAAGAATGGGGGCAGTAGCCATTGCAATGGATAGCAATAGTGGGGAAATTCTTTCATTAGTGAGTTATCCCGGATTTGATATCAATAAATTCAGCCGTGGGCTGAGTCAAGAAGAAATGAATGGCATTATTAATTCTCGACTTCAGCCATTATTCAATAGAGCAATTTCTGGAAAATATAATCCCGGCTCTACGATAAAACCAATAATGGCCTCTATTGCCCTAAATGAAGAAATAATTTCTCCAAATAAAAAAATAACTACAAATGGGTTTATATCAATACCAAATCCATATAATCCTGATAATCCCAGCATCTTTGTTGATTGGAAAAATCATGGAGTAGTAGATATGTATTCGGCCATTGCGAAATCAAGCAATGTATATTTTTATATTCTCGGAGGAGGATTTGAGGGATTTAAGGGATTGGGAATAGATAAGATAGGCGATTATTTAGGGAGAATTGGTTTTGAAAAAGAAACGAGCATTGATTTAATTGGAGAGAAAAATGGTTTTGTTCCGGGAATTGAGAAAACAGATGGGATTTGGAGATTGGGCGATACATATAATGCTAGTATTGGACAAGGAAATTTATTAGTTACCCCGATAAGATTATTATCATCATTAAACTCATTAGTAAATGGAGGAAAAATATTGAAGCCAAGAATTGGATTAGAAATTTTTGATTCTGATAAAAGCACTATTTGGAAAAGTGAAAAGATAGTTGAAGAAGAAAATATATTCAATAATGATGATTTAATTGAAGTAAAAAGGGCAATGATTGATACGGTAAGAAAATATTATGGCACGGGAAATATATTATCAGAACTTCCATTTTCATCTGGTGGGAAAAGTGGTACTGCTCAAACGGCATCAAAAAAACAGCTCAATGCTCTGTTTTTCGCTTTTGCTCCAGCAGATAATCCAAAAATATCTATTTTAATTTTGATTGAGAATGCCCAAGATGGTTCATTAAATGCCACTCCTGTGGTAAAAGATGCTTTATATTGGTGGTGGAAAAACAGAGGCTTTGATAATTAATAATTAAGAGTTTATTAGATGATCGTCGGGCAATATATCAACCGCTGTTTCTAATAAAATACCGCACTCCGTCCCCTTCTCTGCCTCAGCAATATCTTTCTTATGACATTGCAAGCCCATAATTCTTCCCCTTCCAATCTCTTTTTCTTCTCTTTGAATTATCACTAACCCCTTTTTTATTTTTCCTTCTTCTACTACTCCGCCAACCAATTGCTTTTTCCCTTGCTTACTAAATGTTTTTAATACCCTCAATTCTGCCTTAATCATCTCCTCTTCTTTTTGAGAAATTATTTCTAATTTTTCTTTCAAAAATTTTTCTAAATCGTAGATAATATCAAAGATATGAATATGAATATTCTTTTCTTGAATTTGAGGGCTCAAACTTTTCGGAATATTTATTTTAAATCCAAAAATCCATGCCGGAGAATCTTTTGCCATTTGAATATCAGAATTTGAAATATCCCCAATAGAAGAATTTATTATTCTTAATGACATCCTCTCTAATTTTAATTTATTTATTATATTCTCTATTGCCTCTAATGAGCCGGAAACATCGGCTTTAATTATCAAATTTATTATTTTTCCGTCCTTATCTAAATCAAGCATATCACTTGATATATCTTTTTTATCGGCCAATTCTTTTTTTAATAATTCCCTATCTATTTTTTCACCGGCTAAAAATAATTCTCCCACTTGAGGCATTTTTTTAAATCCCCCAACTGAAACAGGAGAGGAAAATGTCGCCTCTTTTATTTTATCGCCTTTAAAATTTTCTAAAATTTTTAATTTTCCATCAGCGGTATTTGTGAGAATATTATCGCCAATTTTCAATACCCCTTCTTTTATAATAATTGTGGCTATTGGACCACGATTTTTATCCATTTTTGACTCAATCACTATTCCCTTTGTCGCAAAAGAGGGACTACTTTTTAACTCTTCTAAATCCGCCACTAATAATATCATTTCCAAGAGATGCTGAATATTTGTATTTTCCTTTGCTGATATTTCCACCACTGGTATTTTTCCTCCCCAGTCTTCCAAAAAAATATTATTCTCGGCTAATTGAGTTCTCACTTGATTAGGATTTGCTTCTGGTTTATCTATTTTATTTATTGCTACTATATATGGAATCTTTGCCTCCTCAATGCTTTTTATTGCCTCTATTGTTTGAGGTTTTACTCCATCATCAGCGGCTACTACTAAAACGGCAATATCTGCCACCTGAGCACCTCTTTCTCTGATTTTAGAAAATGCCTCATGCCCGGGAGTATCTAAGAATGTTATTTTTCTTCCTCTATATTCATCACTCTCTGAATCCATAATTATTTCATAAGCACCAATATGCTGGGTTATACCCCCAGATTCTCCCTCAACAACATTGCTTTTTCTTATTGCATCAAGCAATTTTGTTTTTCCGTGGTCAATATGTCCCATTACCGCTACAATCGGAGGACGGACTATTAAGTTTTCTTTATTTTCTATTTTTTCCATAATTCTATAATTTCTATAATTCACCGCCAAGAATTGAATATTAACACACAATCAAAACCCAAGCAAGAAAAACTTTTCCTCGCCATGTAAAAAATTACTTCGCGATTTCAATGTAACTCTTTCTATATCGCCCTTATTACAAATTCTTCAAAATCTTTATTATTTTTCTTCTGCCCTTCCTAATCCCAGCCCTATATACCTTCTTTAATTTCTTTGGGTTTGTTGTTATGGAACCGAAATTTAACTTTTTTGGGGGAGATATTATTGATACAA
This sequence comes from Minisyncoccia bacterium, assembly GCA_041550235.1. Lineage (GTDB taxonomy): Bacteria > Patescibacteriota > Minisyncoccia > UBA6257 > JAAZHW01 > JBFEPE01. Next base: position 13,444 of record JBFEPE010000012.1, on the reverse strand, counting down.
GCGAATCTTTCTTCGCATCACTTATATCTTTGGTAAAATTATCTTCAACTAATAGATGAAGTTTGAAAAGAATTGGGTCATCAAACATCCACTCCATAAATTTACCACCAAAAACTTGCTTAATTTTATCAATAATACTACTTTTTTGCGATCCATTAATAACTAATATTATTCTATCATTAGGATGTCTTTCTTTTAAACTTTCCAATCCAATAACATCTAATATCCCAGCATCTACATATCTTTTTTTATTAAACGGAATTATTTTACTCACATAAGGAAATACCCTTATGCCTATTTTAATTATTTTAATAATATTGCCATTTCTAACATCCACAAAATCAATTTTTCGCTCATCAATATCAAATAATTTAGCAAACAAAGGAATGTCTTGATTAATAACCATATTTTTATCAAATGGTTTTTTGTGATTAACTGCATCTATCAAATATTCAAAATTTAAAGCATCTCTCATCTTGCCTCCCGGAACAAATTTCAGAAATCTCTTTATAAATCTTTGAAAAAAACCGATAAAAAAATTTTTTTTAGATATAAATTTTTCTGCCGCCTCTTCCCAATAAATTGTCGCTAATTTCTCTGATTGCCTTGATAAGAAATATGCCCCCGTTGGAATGCCTGCTGAAGAGCCATATATTGCTTTGATATGTGGATAGATATTTTTTTTCTGAAATGCCATAGCAACACCTACTCCAAATATGCCAGACATTGTCCCACCAGCAAAATATATCACAATTTTTCTTTTCTCCCCTTCCATTGTATTGCCCTCAAAAGACTTTTAATAATAATATCTGCCACTTCACCCCTTGTAATGATTTTTTAAAAAATTCTCAATATAAATAATTACATCATTCTTTCCTTTATTATACCCCTTATTATCATTTTATAAAACCACCGTATATTAATTTCAATATTATTCTATTGAAAAAATTTAGATAAGTAATAAAATATAATTATTAAGATTTAAACTATTATGGAAAATACAAAAAAATGTCAAAGATTATTGGAGCCTAACATAAATTCAATTTTTGATATTGTTAATACACAAGAAAAAAAACAATTTTCATTGCCTAATATAAAAAGTGATTTCTTGAAAAGAATTGAAAGTAAAAATTCAAGAAATAAATATAAGAGAGTTGCGCTTTCCCCAATAAGATATGCTGGTGGGAAAAGCTTAGCTGTAGGTCATATTGTAGAATTAATACCCGATAACATCAAGAGGGTTATTTCACCATTTTTCGGCGGAGGATCAGTAGAAATAGCATTGAGTAAAAAACTTGGATTAGAAGTTATTGGTTTTGATATATTTAACATTCTTTGTAATTATTGGGAGTATCAAATAAAAACCCCCGAACTTCTTTATGACAGATTAAAAGAATTAAAACCGGACAAAGAAACTTTTGAAAAAATAAGGCTAACTCTAAGAAGTTTTTGGAAAAAAGAAATAGATTTAGACCCATTGACTATGGCTGTTTATTATGTCTATAACTTTAATTTGTCTTATGGTCCAGGATTTATGGGTTGGTCTTCCAAAATTTATTTGGATGAAAGAAGATATAAGAGAATGATTGAAAGAATAAGAGATTTTAACCCAGAAAACCTAAAAGTTGGCTGTTCTGATTTTCGTGATGTAATAAAAAAATATCCAAATGATTTTCTATATTTAGACCCACCTTACTACATAGGCAAAGATTCAAAAATGTTTAAAGGCATTTATCCAATGAGAAACATCCCAATTCATCACAATGGTTTTCCCCATGAAGAACTTAGGGATTTACTGAAAAAACATCAAGGAGGATTCATTCTTTCTTATAATAATTGCGAGACTATAAAAAATTATTACAAAGATTTTTATCAGTCATTTCCAATTTGGCAATATACAATGGGACAGGGAGAAACAAGAATTGGAAAAAATAGAAAAATAAATGGCGATAATCATATAAAGGAATCTCATGAAATTATAGTGTTTTCTCCGCCAAAAAAATAATTATTTATTTTCTAACCTGTTTTTTTGATATAAATTATGTCTCTCTGCTAATACGGTGGGATAAGGTTGATTGTTTTCTTTGAAATTCCAATCTGGATATTTATGTTCAACGGAATAATAATCTGCCTTGCAGAGATCTTCCATTTCTTTAAAGCTGGCTATTTCCACCTCTTTTTGACCAAATAATCCATTTATTTTTGCCAAAGTTTTTGGGGAACTTATCATATATAATTCAATCTTATTGTTTTTATTTAATCCTTCGAAAATGAGTAAATGATTGATGAATCTTGATGTTCCGGGGCTACCAGTCATTGCAGAAACATAAAAAGACATAGTCGCCCTAATGCCTCCTTTTGAATCAGAGCCGCCAATTTTTTTAATTACCCCATTTTCAACAAATAAATAAACCCTAGCAACATCATCATTTATTATTTTTTTATCTATATTGGGCAAATATCTAATATCTATTTTATTTCTGTGATTTTCTTTTAATATAAAATCACCAATTTTGATTGCTGTTTTAACCTTTTTTATATTCATGATATATTTTTACAATATTTTTATTATTTTTTCAAACTATTCTATGATTACAAAAACTTGCTTTAAATCAGCCCAATCAAATGCCACTTCTACTATCGCCTTATAAAATGCTTGGCCTTCTTTTTTTTCTATTTCTACAACCTCACCTAAATATAGATTTTTGGGAAATTTTTGGTCTAATCCAGATGTAAATACCATATCACCCTTTTTGACTTCTGACTGATTAGATATCATATCTAAGAATGGTCTTGAGAGACCTCCTCCTTCAAAAATTGCTTCAATCTTTCTATCGCCTACAAAAACAGCCGCTCTAAAATCGTCATCGCTCACAACTTCTATTTTTGATTTATTCCCCCCAACTTCTTTAATCCCGCCAATTATTGTTTTTCCTCCCCAAATGACTGGTTGTCCAACCTTAATTCCGTCATCCTCTCCCCTATTAATAATCAAATCATAAGAAAAATTTAAAAATGGTCTTGAGATTATGTCTGCTAAAATGAGTTCAAATCCTGAATCTTTTTGAATGCCAAGCATATTTCTCAAGAAATCATTTTCTTCTTGTAAGGATATATTCTCTATTACAATAGATTTCAAACTATTATTTTGAAATAATAATCTATCATTTTCTTTTGCTATTTCGCCTCCATTAAAAACAGAGCGGAATGAATCACTTAAATCATCTGCTATTGAGATAAGTGGTCTTTTGATATTAGTTAGAAAATCTAATGGCAAAAAAATTGCTATTATGAAAATAATTATAAGAACTATTAATATTTTTAATATATTTTTCATGGTATTTTCTTCTTTCTAATTCTAACATTCACATCCCCCCGCCTATTGACAAATATATCCATCTGTGATAAAATATGGGTGGAAAAGAAAGGGTATGTAATGCCCCCATAAAATTAAATAAGCAGGAGGAAAGAAAAATGAACTTTAAAGATTTTCGTAAGGGACTTAGTGGTATTTTAGGCGATGACGAATGGAATAAATTTGTCGCTGATTTAGAGTGCCTATGGATAATGGATAAAATTACGGATGTAATAAGTGGGTCCAGTTGGGGCGATTCTCAATATGGACCATGGCAAGAACTGGGAAGATTTGAGATAGTAAAGAAAGGAGGGGAAATTGAATATATCAAATATAATGGCAGTATTTTTTACGAACAGGGGGAATATTTGATAAAAGTATCAAATATAACAGATCGTGAAGTGAGGTTTTGTTGTAGCGATCTCGAAATGGCAACTCGTGATGATGGCATAGAAGTAATCAAAGACAGAAAAACTGGTAATGCTGAATTAAGATATTGTGAAGAAAGAGGAGAATTGCCAGACAATCTTAAGCCAATATTATTTATTGCGAAAAATTCTAATTGTAAAATTGAGTTCTATTTGAAGGGTGGAATAAAAGTGGAGGCTCTTCCCAATGATACATACGATACTTTGAAAAATAAGTGTAGAAAATTATTTGGATTGGCGGACAAATAATGCTCAAAAAACTGGCGAAAGCAGAGTTGCTTTCGCCAGTTTTTTTATAATGTATTTTGAATCGCGAAATGTCTTTTTATGCCACCCTCAGGGGGGTCTATAAACGGGTAAAGCAAGAACACCCCGTCCAGCCCCTGCAAGTCAGGGGCTGGACACCCCTCTATTAGAGGGGAATTAAACTCCCGCCGAAGGCGGGGTCAGTCAATGAGAACTTATTGCTCAATTACCTACTCATCGCGGATTAGCAATTTCTTATACTTATCAAAGTTTTCCAATATAAATCCTGCTCCGCGAACAGAAGATGTAATTGGATCATCTACTTGAACAACATCTAATCCACAATTTTCTGAAATAAATTCGTCCATTCCCCTAAGAAGCGATCCCCCTCCTGAAAGCCAAATATTTCTATTATATATATCAGCCAAAAGTTCTGGAGGAGTTTCCTCTATCACAGAAGAAATAGATTGAGCAAGTGCCTCTATTGATTTTTCAAAGGCATGAACAATTTCATCATTGGAAATTGTTATTTCATTAGGCAATCCAGATGATGAATCCCTTCCTCTCACGGAAATTTTCAAACTCTTATCATTCAATGATTTCACCGACCCAATTTCTTTTTTAATAACTTCTGCTGTTGGGTCGCCAATAATAAGATGGTATTCATCCTTTATATATTTAATAATATCCTCGTTAAATTTATTTCCTCCTATTTTTAAACTTTTTGACTTCACTACTCCACCCAATGATATCACTGCGATTTCACTCGTTCCACCCCCGATATCAATAATAATATTTCCCGTTGGCTCAAATACCGGCAACCTTGCTCCAACGGCAGCGGCAATTGGCTCTTCAATCAAAAATACACTTGATGCGCCAGCGGTAAGGAGGACATCCTCCACTGCCTTTCTTTCAACATCAGTTGTTCCGCAAGGAACTGTTGCAATAACCTTTGGGCGAAATGACATTATGCCACTATAATTTTTCTTTGCTTGCCCAAAAAATATTCTTAACATTTCTTCTGCTAATTCAAAGTCTGATATAACACTTCCAATGACTGGATGGGTCACCATAAGATGCTCTGGGGTTCGCCCAATCATATCTTTTGCTTTTTGACCAACGGCTAATATTTCCTTTGTTTTTTTATTTAGAGCGATTATTGATGGTTCATTTAGGACGATTCCCCTTCCCTTGATATATATCAATATATTTGATGAGCCCAAATCAACTGCTACTCCCGATGAGAATAATGATAGTTTGTTTTTCATATTGATTTTAGTTTATATTATATTGAGATTTAAATGATATACTATTTATCCCCCCCCCGCCTTTGGCGGGGGGGATATTTAAAATCTTTTCATTATATATCTACATTATACATTTTTTAATAAATTGGCAAACATCTCAAAGATAGTCAAGAATATCAAGAATTATAGGGTTGTGGATAAGTTATTTGACAAGAATGATAGAATTGATAGAATTAGGATATAGATAATTAAATATCTTACAAATTTTAAATAATTAAATAAAAATATGCATGAGATACAAGAAAAAATATTATCAAAAATAAATGATATCGCCGTATGGGATATAACCCTAAGAGGCATCGGAAAATTAATTGGCGAAAGATCTCCTCAAAAAATAAAGCACCATCTCTCACAATTAGAAAAAAATGGGCTTATTAAAGTTTATCGTAAGGATCAAAAGATAAAAAAGATTGAGAAAATAGAGGGAGGTAGATTGAAAGAATCAGATTCCTTAATAGCAGTGCCAATATTTGGATATGCAAATTGCGGTGGTGCAGTTGCTCTTGCCGAACAGAGCCCAGATGGATTTTTGAGAATATCATCAAGATTATTAAAACAAAGCAAAAACATATTTGCATTAAAGGCGATTGGCAACTCTTTAAATAGGGCTGAAATAGGTAAAGAAAAAAAATCAATAGAAGAAGGAGATTTTGTTATTATAGATAATCAGAAAAAGAAACCGAAAAATGGAGATTATATTCTTTCTATTATTGATGGATGTGCAAATTTAAAAAAATTTGTTTTTGATAAGGAAAATAATCAAATAGTTCTAATTTCAGAATCAACTCAAAACCATAAGCCAATATTTATTCATCCCGATGATGATTATCTAATCAACGGGAAAATAGTCCAAGTCATCAAGAAACCATCAAGCGATAATTAATTGAATTAAGCACTCAATAATCCCCCACGACTTCGTCGTGGGGGGGGGGATGGTTGATTGAATAATTTTTATAAAATTATTAAAATAAATATATGCAAACATTAATAAAGTGGCCGGGCGGAAAATCAAAAGAGTTTAATCAAATAAGGGATATGATTCCCTCTTTTGAAAGATACATTGAGCCATTCTTCGGAGGTGGTGCGGTTTTTTTTAATTTAAAATCAAAAAAATCCATCATCAATGATGCCTGTAAGGAATTGATAGATTTTTATCGCCTCGTCAAAGACGACGACAAACAAAAAGATTTTAAAGTAGCCCTTTATGAATATGTTTCTAATTGGGAAAAAATTCCAAATTATATAAAACTATTTGAAAGGCAAATCGCTTCTTTATATAAAAAATATAAAGATGGTGCCATCAACAAAGAACAACTTAAAATAATCATAGAAGATATTATCAAAAAAGAGGAAAAAAAATTCAACGGATTATTTTTAAAAAAATTCTGCTTAGATGAAAAAAATCTATTGAGACAAATTATTTCTAATTTAACCTCCAAAATCAGCCGAGTGAAGAAAATTGAAAAACAGAGAGGAGAAATGACAAAGAAGGATTTCCATAACAACATAGAAACAGCATTCCGTAGTGGATTTTATATGCATTTTAGAGATATTATGAATTATGGCGAAGAAAAATATAAAATCAGCCTACCTAAAAAAATAGCAAATTATTATTTTATTAGAGAGTTTTGCTATGGCTCAATGTTCCGCTTTAACAACAAAGGGCATTTTAATATTCCTTATGGTGGCATTGGCTATAATAAAAAAGACTTCAGAAATAAAGTTAATTATATTTTTAGTAAAGAAATTAAGAGTTTATTTGAGGGTGTATCTATAGAAAATTATGATTTTGAAAAACTATTAAAAAAGTATAAATTTTCAAAAAACGATTTCTTATTTTTAGACCCTCCTTATCATACTGATTTTAGTAGCTATGAAAAGAATGACTTCAATAAAGAAGACCAGGTAAGATTGGCTAAAAATTTATACAAAATAAAGGCAAGATTCATAATGATTATAAAAAATACTCCATTTATTTATGATTTATATAATGATAAGAAAAATATAAAGATAGAAAAATTCAAAAAAACTTATTTATATAATATGAAGGGTCGAAACAATAGAAATGTTGAGCATTTAATAGTTTACAATTTTTAATATGATATATAGCGAAAATGATTTGATAATGCCCGTATTGAGCCATTTGCTTTCAAATAAAGAAAACGGTCTCACGACTTCTCAATTAATATCCATTCTCTCTGAGGAATTAGAAATTTCAGGCAAGGATGCAGAAATACTCACCGGAAGAAAAGATACACATTTTAGTCAAAAAGTTAGAAATTTAGTTTCTCATCGCACCCTTGAAAATAAAGGATTGGCAACATATAAAAAAATAAAAAATGACGGAATTCATAATATTACCCTCAAAGGAGAAAAATATTTATTAGAAAATATTAATAATTTTAATTTTATTTTAGAAAATAATTTTAATGAAAGTCAAAGAAGAAATATTATTGAAAGAGATTATTCTGATTTAATAATTGAAGAGGGATTTGTTAAGTTTGGCAAAATAAGGACAAGGATGAGATCAAAAAAACTCGTAGAAATCGCAAAAAAATACTATTCTAAAAATGGGAGAATAAATTGCTCCGCTTGTGATTTTAATTTTGAAAATTTTTATGGGGATATTGGGAAAGGATTCATAGAAATACACCATATTAAACCCGTATTTGCTTTAAAAAATAACTTTGAAAAATCAGTGATTCAAGCAATTGAAGATGTGTCGCCATTATGTTCAAATTGCCATCGAATGATACACAGAGACAATAGCCAACTATTATCAATCCCCTCATTGCAAAAGATAATTGATAATCAAATCAAGAGGGGGATTTAAATATTTATATTTACTTTGAATTACAAAATAGATAAACTATCCGCCTCTTTTCATGCCTGTCCGCCTCAGGCGGAGGGGCAGAAAGAGAAATATTAAAATATAATTAAATTAAAAGATTATAAAACGGGGAGATTGCCGGGGGGGCTTCCCTTTTTGGCACCGATCTTCTTGAGAGATGATGGCTCTACTCCCATAATTGGGAAATGATATAAGGTTGCCAATTCCTCAGTATTAAGAACTGATTTTGTGAGTGGATTAAATAATCTTAAACGATAAGCACCATATAGAAGTCGCTTTCTTAAAAATTCCTTTCTATCTTTGAGTGGCGACTTTGCACCAGTGATTGTTTTAGGACAAGGCTTGAATGAATTGAGGTCCTGAGTATTGAATTGATTCATAACACCAAAAATCCCATTAACATTTTGAAAATCAAAATCATCTCTTGGTGAAATATAAATAAATCTCACAAAACTCTCAAAACCTAATTTTGAAATTTTTCCCTCAATTGCCTTGATGGTATCTTTTTGCCCGCTGGTTAAATGCATAACTTTTGTTTCTGGCTTATCACTATCCTCTCCCCCCGATTCAAAACTAAACTCAGGTGGTGCGACAAATGCCTTAAAAAAATTTCCAAAAAACTCAGAAACAAAACCAAAAAAACTTATTGGCTTGGGTGGTTTTCTTCGCCCAGCCAAATCATCAACAACTTTTTCCGCTTCTTTTTTCCAGTCATCACCAGTATATTTTATTAAGATTTGAAACCAAATTCTATCTTGTCCAGTCACCCTACTCATTACCTCCATCAAACTTGAAAGAGGATCAATTCTCTTTTCTTCCTTTTGTTCCTCAAAATATTCATAGGTTTTAATTGGGTAAGCAGATTCTCTGGCGAGCATTAAATCCGTTCCCCAAAGATTAAAATTCTTATCTGGTAAGTTTTTTGGTAAATCGTTTATATAATCTTCTTGTTCTATTATTTCTGCCTCTGGATATTGAGCATATACTTGAGACTCCACTAAATTTTGAAACTGTTTGGGAGTCCTGATATAGAAATGAGTTCCTTCGCTGTCCGCCATTATTTCTAAACTTAACCACAGCTGAGTTTCGCCCTTCAAATATTTTTTTTCCCAGCTACTAATAAATGCTCTTATTGCATGAAAAGTGGAAAATATATTTTCCATTGATTTTGGTGTTTTTATTAAATCTCTTGGAACTTTTAATTCTAATAATTTATATTCTACCGCTTTTAAATATTTTAAATTAACATAATACATCCAATATTTATTGAATTTTATAAAGAGCCATATTGGGAGGAATATCCACCATGTCCATCTTATGATTTCCCAAATAAATTCTAATATTATTTCAAAAATTAATGCCATAATATTGCCGTTATTATCCCCCCGCCTACGGCGGGGGGATATCTTAAAATATATATTCTTAAATAATCATATAATTATCTTATCAGATTATCACCCTTTCAGCAAATCAATCATCTTTATCAATTCCCCTCTATGAGAGGGGTGGCTCGCCTCTTGGCGAGACGGGGTGTTTCCCCCCCAAAAAAATAGAATTAAATATAGAATTAATTTTATAATTTTAAAATAAAAAGGGGCTAGGGGAGTTTATTTCTTCTCGCTCCCCACCCCGTTTAATTTAAATGCCTTTGAGATATTCAGCAAAGGCCCTTTCTTCACTGTCTAAACAGGTAATCACAACATAGCGCGTTTCCTTATAAATCTCATTATTATTTTCATCAAAAAAGATGACTTCAGTCTTACCATCTTCTGCTTCTAAAAATTTAATCTTTTTTACATTTTTTATTTTGTCAATGCTTAAAAATTTTAGCCCCGCCATCTCTTTTTGAAATTCATCTTTGTATACCACAATAAACACAAATTTATTTTCTCGGGTTGGCTTTTCCTTTTCTTTATCCATATTGAAGACTTGGACATTCTTAAAACAAATCATATCGAAGCCACTTCTTATTTTTTCTTCCTTTTTCTTTAATTCCATCTCATCATTTTTTTCCTCAAGCCACCCATCCAAGAATCCCATATCCGACAGATATTTTTTTATTATGTCTTCTGGAATAAATCTAATAATCCATCTAAAAAACCATTCTCTTAATTTCTTTGATTTTTTCATTTTGTACCTCCTATAAAAAAGATAACACATATTAAAAAAATGTCAAATTTAATAAAAACAGCCGCCAACATCCCCCTGCCCCGCAAAGCGGAATAGGGAGATTATTTCAAGGTTTAATATAAATAACATCTATTTACTGAAAACAATCAATTTTTCTTCTGCCTCGTTTCCTAAGTCGTCTTTGACGACAATTTTAATCTCATTTTGAGGATCTAATCTTTGGGGAACAAAACTATGTGAGATTTGAATTATAGAAGCCCCATTATCTCCATTATTATTTTCCCCGCTCACAAATTTAATTAATTGATTATTGAAATATATTTCTGCCACTCTTATACCTGTCACCGAATTAATTTCCGCCAAAATATTTATCATATTTCCAGATTCAATAAATACCCCCGATTTTGGCGAAGTAATCCTCACCTCTAAATCTTGACCAGTGATGACTTCACTATAACCATCAGGAACTGGCTGATTAAATTCCTGCCAATTAGAAAAATTATCTTTAATCCATTCCTCCACTGGCTTTTCCCAATTCTCAAATTGAGAACTTTCTTTATCTTTCCAAAATAAAATATTATGAATTTGAGGATAAAGAACATCGCCAACTTTAAAATATGCCAAATATTGTCCATTCATCATCGGAGTAGAGTCATCATTTTCTGAAATAATTTCGTCTGGCTTTTGAAATGTTTCTGGCTGATATTTTGGCAAAACCTTTGTCATAAAACTATTCCAAGTTGGAACAGCCGCCAAAATACTTCCTCCTCCCTCATGCATCGGAGAAAAATCATTATTACCAGCCCAAACACCAACCACCAACGAAGGAGTATATCCAAATACCCATGCATCCCTATAATCTTGAGTTGTTCCTGTTTTCGCAGCAATTTGATAACCGGGAATTGTCAATAAATTATTTCTCTGAAACAATCCAATTCTCGCTTCATTATCGGATAAAACATCGTTAAGCAATCTTATATATTGAACATCAATCACCTGCTCTTTCTCATCTTTATATTCCTCTAAAACATTCCCATTTGAATCCTCAATTTTTAAGATTGCTTGTTGTCTTGGCTTTTGACCATCATTAGCAAAAACAGAATATGCTTCAGCCATATCTATTGGGCGAACATCTCCTCCGCCAAGCACCAACGATAATCCATAATCCGATATTTTATTTAAAGTTGTTATGCCTAATTTTTTAGCCAATGATATTGTATTTGTGAGTCCGGATAAATAAAGAACCTTCACTGCTGGAACATTTACTGATTGAGCCAATGCATGGCGAAAATCTACTGGTCCTCTAAACTGGTGGTCAAAATTTTCCGGTTCATATTTCATTGACCCAATTCCAGTGGCATTAAAGTCTGTCCTCAAATCAAAGACGACTGTATCGGGCGAATATCCTTTTTCAAAAGCAGCTAAATATGCAAATGGCTTAAATGATGACCCTGGTTGTCGGTGGGCGGTAATGACATTAAAGTTCCCATCATTTTCTAAATCAAAATAATCTCTTGAGCCGACCATTGCAAGAATTTGTCCTGTCTTTGGATCTTGAGCGATAAGAGCAGCATTTTTTCCGCCATAAAGATCTTCGTTTCTCATTGCTCCCTCTAAAACTGCCTCTTCTCCAATCAATTGCATATCCCAATCCAATGTTGTGATTATCTTTAGTCCAGCTGTTTCTATAAAACTTGCTCCATATTTTTCTTCCAAATATTCTCTTATAAACATCACAAAATGTGGGGCTTTAATATTTGTCAATTTTGGTTGAAATTCTATTTCTTCATTTTGAGCAGTGATTAATTGTTGCGAATCAATATATCCATACTCCTCCATTCTTTCTAAAATAAAATCTTTCCTTTCAAATAATTCATCTATATGATTTCCATAAGGAGAATAATAAGTTGGAAGTTGAATAATGGCCGCTAAAATTGCTGATTCTGATATTGTTATATCGGAAATACTCTTTGCAAAAAATGCTTGCGAGGCGGATTCTAATCCATATAAATTTGAGCCAAAAGATATTTGGTTAAGATATAATTCCAATATTTCGTCCTTGCCATACCTCTTCTCTAATTTTATTGCTAAAAGAATATCTTTTATTTTTCTTGTTATCGTTTTTTCTGGTGTGAGAAAGGCATTTTTTGCTAATTGCTGAGTGATTGTTGAGCCACCCTGTGATATTCTTCCGCTGGATATATTTTTTATCAATGCCCTTATCATCGCTCTCCAATCAAAAGCGGGATGCTGATAGAATTCGGCATCTTCAATTGATATTACTGCTTGCTGAGTATATTTCGGAATTTTTTCTAATGGGACAATTGTTCTTTTCTCATCTCCATGTATTTCATACAACAAAACTTCCCCTGTTCGATCATATATCTTTGTTGTTTGAGATATTATTCTTTCTCCAAATTTTTCTAAGTCAGGAAGGGAGCGATAGAGATTGAGGACGTATCCGATAATTAAAATAGCAAAAACAATCGCCAAAAGAATAATATTTAAAATTATTCTTTTTGGTTTATTTTTTTTCTTTATTTTTCTTTTTTTTATCCCACCTGTTTTTCTTTTCATTTTTCTTTGCCTTACTTTCTTTTTTTTGTCTTTCGCAGTAAATCCAATTTTTTCTAATTCTTCATAAATATCCATTGTTTATTATTCTAAACTATATTTTTAATAAGAAAAGAGGGCACTGGATTGCCCCGCCCTAAAGGGCGGGGCAATCTCTTTTATTATTTTACTGCCCCGCCCCAAAGGGCGGGGTGATATCAATATCCTTTTTCTCTAAATTCATGGATTTAATATAATAAATTTAATTTCAATTATTAAGTAAATCATGGTATTATTATAGTGGTTCTTTAGGAGGTGAAAAATGGAGTGGTTCATAAAAATTTTAGTTGATTCATTTCAAGATGCCCTTGTTGTCATGGGGCTTGCTGTGGGATTTGCATGGACATGGGAGGAAATAGAAATCTATTTCAAAAAATGGATGTATTTCAAAATAGCAGTTCATGAGTCAATACGATCCCCAATTTAAGAATAGTAATAAATATTTAATTTGTTGCCATTCTCAAGTTGATGATATTTGATACTGCTCGGAATATATATGAGTAGTTTTCCCTTC